>JAATFR010000403.1 GCA_015655095.1 Hyphomicrobiales bacterium
GACCTATTTCCGCATCAATGAAAAGCAGACGGGCCAGTTCGAGCGCACGCTGATCATTGCGGAAAAGGGCGCCTATGTCAGCTATCTGGAAGGCTGCACGGCGCCCCAGCGCGATGAAAACCAGCTTCACGCCGCCGTGGTGGAACTGGTGGCTCTGGATGATGCGGAAATCAAATATTCCACTGTCCAGAACTGGTACCCGGGCGACGAGAACGGTCGCGGCGGCATCTATAATTTCGTCACCAAGCGGGGCGACTGCCGGGGCCGGAACTCGAAGATTTCATGGACGCAGGTGGAAACCGGCTCCGCGGTGACCTGGAAATATCCAAGCTGCATCTTACGCGGCGATGGTTCCAGCGGCGAGTTCTATTCGATCGCGATTTCCAACAATGCCCAGCAGGTCGATTCAGGTACCAAGATGATCCATCTGGGTTCGAACACGACCAGCCGGATCATTTCCAAGGGCATCGCAGCGGGGCGCTCGTCCAACACCTACCGAGGCCTCGTCAGCGTACACCGCAAGGCCGAGAATGTGCGCAACTTCACCCAGTGCGACAGTTTACTCATTGGCGATAAATGTTCCGCGCATACGGTGCCCTATATCGAGTCAAGAAACCCGACCGCGATTCTGGAACATGAGGCGACGACCTCGAAATTGTCGGATGACCAGTTGTTTTATTGCCGTCAGCGCGGTCTTGGCACCGAGGAGGCCGTGGCGCTGCTCGTCAACGGTTTCTGCCGGGACGTGCTGCAAAAGCTGCCGATGGAGTTTGCGGTCGAGGCCCAGAAGCTGGTTGGCATCAGCCTTGAGGGCAGCGTTGGCTGAGCAGTCTGGCCTGATTGCCGGAATGGAATTTGAAGAGAGAAGTTGAAGAAATGCTTGAGATCAAGAACCTGCACGTGACTGTCGATGGCAAGGAAATCCTCAAAGGGATCGACCTTTCGATCGGCGCTGGCGAAGTGCATGCGATCATGGGGCCAAACGGCTCGGGCAAATCGACGCTTTCCTATGTGCTGGCGGGCCGCGATGGCTATGAGGTGACGCAGGGCTCCATCCTGTTCAAGGGTGAGGACCTGACGGCGAAGAATGTCGAGGAGCGCGCCGCGGCGGGTATTTTCCTTGCGCTTCAATATCCCATCGAGGTGCCGGGCGTGACCACCATGACCTTTCTCAAGACCGCCGTGAATGCCATCCGCGTCGCGCGCGGCGAGGGGGAGCTTGACGCCGTGCGCTTCCTGAAGCTGGTGCGCGAGAAGGCAAAGCCCCTCAACGTGACCGACGAGATGCTGAAACGCGCGCTCAATGTCGGCTTTTCCGGCGGTGAAAAAAAACGCGCTGAAATTCTCCAGATGGCGCTGCTCGATCCTTCGCTCTGCGTGCTGGACGAAACGGATTCAGGGCTCGACATTGACGCGCTGAAAGTGGTGTCGGACGGGGTGAACATGCTGCGCTCGCCCGAGCGCTCCATGATCGTCATCACCCATTATCAGCGTCTGCTCGACCATATTGTGCCGGACCGCGTGCATGTGCTTTCGGGCGGACGGATCGTTAAATCCGGGGATAAGGAACTGGCGCTTGAACTGGAAAAATCCGGCTATGCCGATTACGCAGCGGATGCGGCATGACCATGGCAGCCAGAAATATGAAAACCGGCATCGCCGAAAGACGCCTGATCGAAGAGGCGGGAGCCCCCGGTTTTGCCCATGCCGGCTGGTTCGACAAGGCGCGCCTTGCGGCGCTCGATTCATTTGAGGCTGCAGGTCTTCCCCATCGCCGTCTGGAAGACTGGCGCTATACGGATCTGCGTCAGATTCTCGAAAAGCGTCTGGCCAGAGTGGAGGAAAATTCTGGTCGTTCCGATGCGCCTGCCGGACTGCTTGATGCGGTGGATGCCTATGTGGCGCTGATCGGCGCTGATGGCGTGGAGGGCGATTTCTCCGCCCTTCCCGAAGGGGCCGAGATCATGCGGCTCGGGGATGTGCTGGATGAAGGTTGGGTGCGCGACGCAATGGACGCCTCGGTCTTCGGCAACACGGACGCTCCGCAGGCCGCTGCCATCATTGACCTCAACACGGCGCTACTGGGCGGCGGTGTCGCTATTCATATCGCGCATGGCGTGGTGCTGGAAAAGCCGATCCATCTTGCTTTTTCAGGCAACGGCACGCGCCATCTGCGCAGCGTGATTGTGCTGGAGGAGGGCGCCTCGGCCTGCATCATTGAGAGCCATCAGGCTGGCGCGAACGCCTTCAGCGATTTAGTCAGCGACATCCGGCTGACCCGCAACGCCTCGCTCACGCGCATCCGGATTCAGAATGACGACAGGTCCGCGATCCATCTGGCAAGCGACCGGATCGTGCTTGGCGAAGGAGCGGTGCTGGACGGTTTCCTGATGACGCTGGGCGCCGCCGTGTCGCGCAACCAGAGCTTTGTCCGCTTTACAGGCGAGGGCGCGCGCGCCACCGTCAATGGCGTCTATGCACTGCGCGGTTCGCAGCATGGCGACCATTTCTGCCTGACGGATCATGCGGTGCCCGGCTGTGAGAGCGTGACGCTCTACAAGGGCGTGCTGGATGAGGCTGCCACCGGCATCTTTCAGGGCCGGGTGCTGGTGCGCCCGGACGCCCAGAAAACGGATGGTCGGCAGGCGAACCATGCGTTGCTGTTGTCGCGCGAGGCGACCATGAACGCCAAGCCCGAGCTTGAGATCTATGCGGATGATGTGCAGTGCGCCCATGGCAGCACGGTGGGCGAACTCGACCGAGATGCCGTTTTCTATCTGCGCTCGCGCGGGCTCGATGAGGCAAGCGCGCGTCAGTTATTGATTTCCGCCTTCCTCGATGAGGTTTTCGAGGCGGTAACCCATGAAGGTGTGCGCGATATTCTGCGCGTTATCGCTTCTGAGTGGTTTATACAGGAAAGGGGCCGGCATCATGAGTGAACTGCCGCTCAATATGGCATCCAGAGCCGCCTATGATGTGGCGCGCATCCGGGCTGATTTCCCGATCCTCGCGCGCACTGTCTATGGCAAACCGCTGACTTATCTCGACAATGGCGCGTCGGCCCAGAAGCCGCGACAGGTGATCGAGGCGATGACCCATGTCATGGAAATGGAATATGCAAATGTCCACCGTGGCCTGCATTATCTTTCCAATGCGGCGACCCAGGCTTTTGAGGATGCGCGCGAGAAGGTGCGTGGTTTCCTCAATGCGGGCTCCACGGATGAGATCATTTTCACCAGCGGCTCGACCGACGCGATCAATCTTGTGGCGTCGAGCTATGCCAGCCCGCGCATAGAGGCGGGCGACGAGATCGTGCTGACGGTGATGGAGCATCATTCCAATATCGTGCCGTGGCATTTCCTGCGCGAGCGTCAGGGCGCGGTGCTGAAATGGGCCCCGATCACGGAGGAGGGCGATCTCGATCTGGACGCTTTCGAGGGCCTTCTCGGGCCGAAAACGAAACTCGTCGCGATCACCCACATGTCGAATGTGCTGGGCACGGTCACGCCGATGAAGGAGATCATCCGGCTGGCGCATGCGCGCGGCATTCCGGTGCTGATCGACGGCAGCCAGAGCGCGGTGCATCTCGATGTGGATGTGCGCGATCTCGATTGCGATTTCTTCGCCCTGACCGGGCATAAGGTCTACGGGCCGACTGGCATCGGCGTGCTCTATGCCAAGCAGGAACATCTGGACGCCATGCGGCCCTATCGCGGCGGGGGCGAGATGATCAGCGAAGTCACCATGGAGGCGGTCAGCTATGCTTCCGCGCCGCACCGCTTCGAGGCGGGTACGCCCGCCATCATCGAGGCTATTGGATTGGGGGCCGCGCTTGACTATATGCGATCAGTAGGCCGCCATCGGATCGAGGCGCATGAGCAGGGTCTTCTCGCTTATGCGACCGAGAAGCTGACCGAGATCAATGATCTGCGGATCATCGGCACGTCGCGGAGCAAGGGCGCGATTATCTCCTTCACCATGGGGACGGCGCATGCCCACGACATCGCGACCATCATTGATCGCGCCGGCGTGGCAGTTCGGGCCGGGCATCATTGCGCCCAGCCGCTGATGGAGCGTTATGGCGTGACGGCGACCTGCCGGGCGTCGTTCGCGATGTACAATACGCACGAGGAAGTGGACCGGCTTGTCGCCGCCCTTCACGATGCGAAGTCCTTTTTTGGTTGAGGTCGGCGAGAATGAATAATGCGGCGCCAGCGATCGATGAAAAGCGCGACATGCTCGAGGTGAGCAAGGGCGAGGGCCATGTCACGTCCGTGCTTGAAAGCCATGGCGAGTCTGCCATTCCGCCCGAGGAACTGTCGGCGCTGACCGATGATCTGATTGCCGCGCTCAAAACCGTCTATGATCCGGAAATTCCGGTGGATATTTATGAACTCGGGCTTATCTACAAGATCGACGTGTCGGATGACCGGGACGTGGCGATTGAGATGACCCTGACTGCGCCTGGTTGCCCGGTTGCAGGCACCATGCCGGGCATGGTTGAAGATGCCGTGCGTTCGGTACCCGGTGTTGGCGATGTATCGGTCAACATGACCTTCGATCCGCCGTGGGATGCGGGGCGCATGTCGGACGAGGCGCGCGTTGCGCTCAATATGTTTTAGATGTTTTAGGGCCGCTGGAGCTTAAAATGGCAAGACCGAGACCCAAGGCGATGACACTGACGGACCGGGCCGCCGAGCGTATCCGCGCGATCATGGAAAAGTCCGAAGGTAAATATATCGGCCTGCGCGTTGGCGTCGAAAAGGGCGGCTGTGCGGGCATGCAATATACGATGGAATATGCCGAGGAAGCCCGGAAGCTCGATGAAGTGGTTGAGGATAGGGGCGTGAAGATTCTGATCGATCCCAAGGCCATCCTGTTCCTGCTGGGCACGGAAATGGATTACGAGACGGACCGTTTCACCTCCGGCTTCAAGTTCAACAACCCGAACGTGACGGATGCCTGCGGCTGCGGCGAGTCGGTCACCATCGCGCCAGCAAAGGCCGAGTCGCTTCAGCCCGGCGCCTGATGGCCGTCAGCGCCGAATACAAGAGCTTCATCAGCGAAATGCTGGAAGGGCTTGGGCCAATCCGCATTCGCAACATGTTCGGCGGCGCGGGCGTCTATCTCGACGATTTGATGTTCGGCCTGATCCTGAGCGAAAACCTGTTCTTCAAGGTCGATGAGCGCAATCGCGCTGATTATGTGGATGAGGGGCAGAGGCCCGTCAGCTATGAGATGGCCTCAGGCAAGATCGTCGAAATGTCCTATTACGAAGTGCCCGAGCGGCTTTACGACGAGCCGGACGAGCTTGTCGTCTGGGCCCGCAAGGCGCTCGACGCCGCCCTGAAGGCAAGGGCGGCAAAGCCTGCCAGATCAGCGAAAAAATCACCCCGGAAACCGCGCTGACGATTTCCGGGGATTTCTTTATCTGTTTTTACTTGCCCTGGAACTTCGCCGGGCGCTTTTCGAGGAAGGCTTTCACCCCTTCCTTGAAGTCGGCGCTGTTGCCCGCCGTGCGCTGGAGCTGGCGCTCAAGGTTCAGTTGCTCTTCATACGTATTGTCGGTCGATTCCCAGTAAAGCCGCCTGATGCCTGCGAGCGAAACAGTCGGGCCATTGGCGAGGTCAAGGGCAAGCTTCTTCGCTTCGGGGATCAGGTCCGCATCATCATAGACGCGGTTGACGAGGCCCCATGCCAGCGCGGTTTCGGCAGGAAGCTTCTCGCCGAGCAGCGACAGTTCCATGGCGCGGGCCTTGCCGACAAGGCGCGGCAGCAGCCAGGTCGAGCCGCCATCAGGCACAAGGCCGATGCGGCGGAAGGCCTGCAGGAAATAGGCGGAGCGGGCGCAGAGAACGAGATCGCCCATCATGGCGAAGCTCATGCCGACGCCTGCGGCAGGGCCGTTCACAGCGGTGATGACCGGGAGCGGCAGGTTGCGCAGGCGGCGCAGGAACGGATGATAATGGGTTTCCAGCGCCGAGCCCGCATCGGTCCTGCCACCATTGTTGTCACCGCGGCCCTGAAGGTTGGCGCCGGTGCAAAAGCCGCGACCTTCGCCGGTGATGAGAAGCGCGCGCACGCCGTTGGCCGGGTCTTCGACCGTATCCATGGCCTTGCCGAGGCCGCCGATCATTTCCGGCGACACGGCGTTCATCACTTCTGGGTGATTCAGTGTGAGAATGGCGACCGGGCCTTCCAGTTCCAGTCTGGCGCGTTCAAAGTCCATTTTTCTCTCCCTTTTGATTTATTGAAAATTCAGTATTTATGCGGTGAATTTCGCTTCGCGTTTTTGAAGAAAGGCGGTTACGCCTTCGCGGAAATTTGGATGATCGCCGACCATGCCCTGCGTGTCGCGCTCATAGTCGAGCTGTTCGGCATAGCTGTGACCGAGCGACACGTCGAACGCCTTGCGGATTTCGGCAAAAGCGTTGGCGGGGCCTTTGGCGAGGCGGGCTGCCAACGCCATGGCCTCGGTTATGAGATCGGCATCTTCCACGCATTTCCAGATCATGCCCCATTCGGCGGCCGTTTCGGCGGGGAGCTTGTCCCCCGTCAGGGCAAGGCCGAGAGCACGGGCGCGGCCGATGAGACGCGGCAGCTGCCAGGTGCAGCCAAGATCCGGAATCAGGCCGAGCCGGGGTCCGAAAACCTGAATGAAGCTCGCCGATTTTCCGGCAATCACGATGTCGGCGGCCAGCGCCAGCCCGACGCCGCCCCCTGCTGTGGTGCCGTTGACGGCCGCAACTGTGGGCTTGGCAAGATCCATGATGGACCGCATCATCGGGTTGAAGTGCTTGTCCATGCCGTGGGCGACGCCCTGGCCGACGCTGAGGCCGGGCACCGGCGCGCCCTGTGCGGCCAGGTCCGCCCCGGCACAGAAGCCCCGGCCCGTGCCGGTGATGACGAGAACGCGGGCGGCCTCGTCGCCTGCGACCTCAAGCACTGCGGCATGAATTTCCTCGATCATCCTTGTGTTGATGCTGTTCATGCCCCACTAACCGCGCCGCGATCCACGCTC
>JAATFR010000388.1 GCA_015655095.1 Hyphomicrobiales bacterium
CACGATGTCGCGGAGCGCATGAATGTTGACGTCCGCCGTATTTGAACAGATCTGCACGGAGATATCACCGTGGCACAATTCAGATTCAAGCGCATCATTGGGGGAACCGGTCATGCGGCTAAGCTTTGCAGGCCTGAAATCCTTAAGACCAAACCTGTCGTCGAACATTGAACTGCCAAGCGACACGGTCATGGTCAGATTGTCGGGAACGACCACTGGCCCCAGAATGCCGGAATCCGAAGGCGGATATCTGGGGTCAAGCTGCGGCGGAACACCACCACTGGTCAAAAAGACAATACGATCCGTCAGCATACGGAAAAGTCGGACCAGATCTTCTTTCGTCGTCGCCAGCACATCAAACGTGGCTATCATGCCGTTTGCTGGACGCGCCGTCACGATGCCCGCCTGATGACGGCCATAAAACGGCTGAGACTCGCGCATATGATCGCTGATCGGCGCATCAGTTACGTGAGCGTCGGTATTCGGGGAAGTGGAAGCATGGGCAAATCCACCCGCCATCACACCACCCGCCAGCCCGAGACCCGCCAGCACACGGCGACGATCCGGCGACATCGGCATATCCTGCCGACCCTGATTTTTCTCGTGTTTTGTCATATTATTCTCGCTATTCAAGCCCAATAGCCCCATTGAGCTTGCCAAGCTCACCTGACAATTCCTGCATGGCATCCCCCAGCTTCTTGCGATCCGCAGCGCTCACCTGATCGTAGGATGGAAAGCTGCCAGCCTGCTTCAAAGCCTCAAGCGCTTTTGTCACCGCATCCAGCTTCTGGTCGATGTCGGCTGAAAGCTGAGGAGCTGCTTTCGCGCTGATCGGACGCAACAGATCGACAATCTTGCGGCTGCCTGCCACATAAGCCTCGAAATCAGAAATATCCGTGTGGCTGTAGCGTTCATTCTTGCCGGTACCGGCTGCGGTCGCGCTCTTTGCCAGCAGCTTTGAGGCGCCGGGGGCAAGCTTGTCAGGCGCGACATCGAGGCTCCGCAAACGTGTCTTCAAGGTGGCAACATCAGCAACAAGCTTGTCGGCAACGGGGCCGAGGCTCTCCGTGCTCTTTTGAGAAAACAGGCCATATTCAAGGCGGTGAAAGCCGCTGAAACCTGGGTCCTGTTCCTGTTTTTCAAAATAGTCCGCATAGGCATCGATCACATTGTCGAGATCGGCAAAGCTGTCGGCAACCGGCTTGACCTGGCTGTAGATCGTGTGCGCCTCCACATAGAGCGCTTGCGCCTTGGACAGATCACCGGCCTTGACGGCATCGGCAAAGGCCTGAACCGACTTCGCAAGGCCAGAGGCCTGCATGGCGAGGAAAAAGCGATATTCAGCCACTGGCCCAATGAATGCCACAGGCGCCGGGCGCTCGGCTTGCGCATTCGCTGATGGCGTTACATGCAGGGTGCCGCGCGGATTACTGAGCAGGCCGCAGGTGATTTCATATGTGCCCGCGGCAAGCTTTGTAGTCAGGGTCTGGCTGATCCCGGGGGCAATGTTCTCGCGCTCCTCCAGCACCATGACGCCGTCCAGGATTTCCCACTCGACCGCGCGCTCGGACCTGTTGGTGATCCGGAAAACCGTGCGCCCGGCCGGCACCGTCAGCTCATTGGGCTCGCACGAGGTCGCGTTGATGATGACGTCCACCTCGTTTCCTGCCTGAGCCAGCTTGGCGTTCCGCGCCTTTTCAGAGGCATAATAAAAAAGGGCGGCCCCGGCCACCATCAGCGCGATAGCGCCGACAAGCGCAAGCTTCAGCCATTTTGACGAAGACGGAGAGGCAGCGGGAGGAAGAGGAGACGCCATGATTTGAGATTTCTGTGAATTATGAATGGTGGGGCCGGGCAACCGACCCGGACGGAGAACGTTTGCCGGGAGGCGTCAGGAACCAGATGAGCGTAGCGACGAGGTAGACGACATAAATCGCCAGCTCCCCGATTGCCGGGGTGTCCTGATACCCAAGGACGCCCGCAAAGACGGTCCCCAGCGGACTGTCCGCCGGCAGTACGCCGCTCAGGTCGAAAGCTATTGTCTGAAGATGGTTCCAGAAGCCCGCCTCATGGAGCGCGCGCAGCGCGCCCGACAACACGCCCGCCGCCACCGCCAGAATGAAGATGCCGGTCCAGCGGAAGAACCAGTGCAGGTTGAGCCGCACGCCGCACGCATAAATGGCATAGCCGACACCTACAGCCGCCAGAACGCCCAGCAAGGCCCCGAGCGGCCCCAGCGCGCTCCCGCTCTGCTGGAAGATGGCGAGCAGGAAGAACACGGATTCGAGCCCTTCGCGAGCCACGGCGAAAAACACGATGCCGACAAGCGCCAGTCCCTGCCCGCTCGAATGGGCAAGCGCCTCGTCGATGGACGCCTGCAACTCACCCTTGATCGCATGAGAAACCTTGCGCATCCAGAATACCATGGACGTCAGCACGCCAACCGCAAAGAAGCCGACGATAGCCTCGAACAGTTCCTGTATTTTCTGGGGAAATTCTGCGCTGGCAAACTGCAGTCCCGCGCCGACAAACAGCGACAGCGCGGCCGCCAGCACTACGCCCACCCAGACGGCAGGCATTAGCGAAGCACGTCCGGTCTGACGCAGATAAGTCGCCACGATACCGACGATCAACGCTGCCTCAATGCCTTCGCGAAGCATGATGAGAAATGGAACCAACATCGCCGCATACCCGCCATCGACCGGCGACGAAAACGCTCCGGCTAAGTAGGATTAATTATGAAGCGCATACTTACTGAGTGTGTCTCAAACAACAAGGAAAATATTGATAATGATTATCATTTCTGCGCAATCCACTGAAATATCAGCGACTTATTGGTTCAAATTGGTACACCGGCCGCGCAGCTTCCGCGGCCGGAATCACTGGATCCGCCTTGTCCCCTGCATTGGAGCATACCGCACCCGGCCAGCGGGACGGCCAGAAGCATAATGAGTATGAAAAATCTGAAAATGCGTGGAACCAAGGTCCGAATCCTCCCTGTGCCGGATTGGCATCAGTTTTGATTATAGCAAGGCAATGATTGTCAGGAGGGTGACTTCCGATAAATCGTACCTATATTGGGGCTTATTCCATTTCCCCCGATGTTTACCCATATCCGTGTATTGGAGCCGTGCGTTGAAACTGAGTATCCCTGTGCCGCTTCTGGCGCTTTCCGTCTGTGCCTTCGGCATTGGCACCACGGAATTCGTTCCCATGGGCCTGCTTCCTCTGATCGCGAGCGATCTGGGTGTCTCCATCCCCAAGGCGGGCCTGCTCGTCAGCGGATATGCCATGGGCGTGCTGATCGGCGCGCCACTCCTGACATTGACCACGGGCGCCATCCCCCGCAAAGCGCTGCTCATCGGCCTGATGGGCCTCTTTATCCTCGGCAATCTGATGACGGCGCTCGCCACCAGCTATGACATGCTGCTGGCCGCGCGCGTGCTCACCTCCATGTGCCATGGCACCTTCTTCGGGGTGGGTTCCGTTGTCGCCGCAAGCCTTGTGCCGCCCCAGAAGCGGGCCAGCGCCATCTCGGCCATGTTCACCGGACTGACGCTCGCCAATTTCATCGGCGTGCCGCTCGGCACCTGGTTCGGCCATGAAATGGGCTGGCGCGCCACTTTCTGGGTGGTGACCGGGCTTGGCATCGTGGCCGCGATGGGCCTGCAACTGACCCTCCCCCACCTTCCTGCACCCGAGAATGTCGATATGCGCAAGGAAACGGGAGTTCTCACCCGCCCGGCCGTGCTGCTCGCTCTTCTCACCACCGTGCTCAGTTCAGGGGCCATGTTCACGGTCTTCACCTATATCGCCCCGATCCTCGATCAGGTCACCGGCGTCAGCCCCGCCTTCATCACCGGCGCGCTGGTCATCTTCGGCATCGGCCTTACGGTCGGCAACTCGCTGGGCGGCCATTTCGCCGACCGCTCGCTCCACGGCACGCTGATCGTGGTGCTTGGCTCGCTCACTCTCCTGCTTATTCTCTTCGCCTTCACCATGAACTGGCCCCTGCCGGCGCTGGCCACCATCTTCGCCTGGGGCGTCGCCACCTTCGCGGTCGTCTCCCCGCTCCAGATCCGGGTCATGATGGCGGCCCATGATGCGCCCAATCTGGCGTCATCGATGAACATTGGTGCCTTCAATCTGGGCAATGCCATCGGCGCGGCGCTGGGCGGCGCGGTGATCGCCGGCGGCCACAGCTATCAGACCGTTTCGATCGCCGCCGCGCTGCTCGCGCTCTCAAGTCTCGTCCTTGTGCTCGCCTCCGTCCGGCGACCACGGCGCAAACTCTGCGAAGAATGCTAGAGGCATAAACAAACGGGGGCTCCAAAGGAGCCCCCGCCGTCTTTCAGAACATCCCTATCGCTCAGAATTCCCGCAGGGTCTCGCGCAGGGTCTTCTGGGTATAGGCAGTCCGCACCAGACCGCGCCGTTGCAGGGCGGGGACTAGGCCGTCCGTGACTTCGGTGATCTGCCGGCGGCTCACGGAAAGGGTCGGGGTGCAGATCAGGAAGCCGTCACCCCCGACCTGCTCCATCGTCTCGCCCATCTGGTCGGCCACCTGATCGGGCGTGCCCACCAGTTCGACCGAAGCAACCATGCCGCCCGAGGATTCAACGACGAGATCGCGGAGCGTCTTGTTGCTGCCCCACTGCTGGAACTTGTCGAGCGTACCCTGTTCGCCATTGGTGACGAGCCGCTCCGGCAACGGCTTGTCGACATCGAATTTCTTGAAGTCGATGTCGGTGATCGAGGAGATCAGCGCCAGATTATATTCGATGAAGTCGCCGCCGCTGTTCATTCGGGCATATTTGTCGCGCGCCTCCTGCTCCGTTTCGCCCAGCACCGGGGCGACCAGATAGAGCACCTTGATTTCATCGGGGTTGCGGCCCTGTGCCTTGGCCCGGCCACGCACGTCGTCGCGGAAAGCCTTCATGGCTTCCGGGCCTGAGTTCACGGCGATAATTGAATCCGCATATTTGGCGGCAAAATCACGGCCGGAAGGCGAGCCGCCCGCCTGCACAAAGGTAGGTTTGCCCTGCGGTGAGCGCACCGTGTTCAACGGTCCACGCGAGCTGAAGAATTTGCCCTTGAAGTTGATCGGATGAACCTTGCTGAAATCCGCATAGGTGCCGGTCCCGCGGTCGATCACCACGGCGTCCTCATCCCATGAGTTGAAGAGCTGGGTCACCAGATCAAGATATTCATGCGCCATTTCATAACGCAGTTCGCGCGGCGGCAGCTTGTCGAGGCCGAAGTTCTGGGCGGCATAGTCTTCCGCGCTGGTCACGATGTTCCAGCCGAAGCGGCCGTTGGCGATGTGATCAATTGTTGAGCAGAGCCGGGCCAGAAGGAACGGCGGGTAAGCCATGGTCGACATGGTGGCAACGACGCCCAGCCCCGTGGTCGCGGCGCTGATGACGGCGGCCAGCGGCACGGGATCATGCTTGGGCACCATGCCGACCGCGTGCTTCATGTAAACCTCGGAGGTGCCGCCATAGGCTTCCGACACCATCAGCTTGTCTTCAAACATAATGTAGTCGAAGCAGGCCCGGTCCAGCGCCTGCGCCATTTCGACGAAGAACTTGCCATCCCACGGCGAACCGCCGTTCGCAAAGGGCTCGTTCCACAGGTCAGTAGTGAAATTTGTAAACCATCCAAGGTGAAAACGCTTAGCCATACAGATTGCCTCATCCATCAAAGTTCATTCGGCAACCTTAATGCAAGGAGCGGGCCTTATTAATCATTTGTTTAATAAAAAACCAAAAAACTGCAAATCGCCCTCAATCGGAGCCACTGCCTCATAGGGACACGACCTGCGACAAGAGTAAAAAAAGCCCGCCCCCGGTAAGGGGCGGGCATGGAAGGGTAGCAGAGAGTCTGGTTTAACGCTTGATGTGCGTGATCTTGGAACCCCCGATGCTGACGCCGGCCATCAGGCCCTGCTGACCGAAGATGAAGGCATAGGCGTCATCCTTGAGGGTCGAGGTGGAGAGGTTCTTGGCGGCACCCTCATTCACGACTACTACGGTCGGGCCAACGCCGATTTCAAGGCCCTTTGATTTTACCAGATAATCCACAGCCTTGGCATTCATCAGAAACACCACATAGCCATAGGACTGGGCGCCTGCCTGAAGCCCCCATGAGGCGGTGACTGAATTATAATAATCGACAGGCTTCTTGCCCTTGAAGAGCACGCCTTCGCCATAGCCGCCGCCAAACACCAGACCAGCCTTGACGATATTTGGGAACACAAGCACGGCCTGCGCTTTCTCGCCAATCACCTTGGCGGTGGGATTGGTCTTGTAGAGATTTTGCAGCGCCTGAAGCGAATCCTTGTTCAGATCTTCAGCAGTAGCGGCACTCGCCTGGGTAACCATTCCTGCCGTCACGGCAGAGACCGAGGCTGTCGCCATGAAGAGCGCCAGCGCGAGGGGGCGAATTTTTGACATTGTATCGAATCCTTGATTATGGCGGTTGTCCGCGGAACTTCTGACTTAATAACGCCAAGGGTGGACATAGGTTCCATTTTAGTTCGGCTTGCCGAGCTTTTCGACCAGGAAATCGATAAAAAGCCGTACCCGGGCCGGCATGGTCGAACCGCCGATAAAAACAATATGAACCGGCTCGCTGTCCCCGCCATTGAAGGGTTCCAGCAGCGTCACAAGGCGGCCAGCCTTGATGTCATCATAAACGTAGAACGCTCCGAGCCGTGCGATGCCGAGCCCTGCAACCGCCAGACGGCGGACGGTTTCGCCATTATTGGCCTCGACATTGCCCTTTACGGGCAATTCAAAGGCCTCGTCCCCCTGCCGGAATGGCCAGCCGTCGCGCTGGCGGCGGAAATTGAAGCCGAGACAATTATGGTGGCGCAAATCCTCAGGCACCCGCGGCGCGCCATGCCGCGCCAGATAGGCGGGAGACGCCACAACCACGCGGCCGCTCTGCCCCAGCCGCCGGGCCATCAGGGCGCTATCGGGCAGCGGACCGACCCGGATCGCCACGTCTGCCCGCTCCTCAATCAGATCGACCACGCTGTCGGTCAGGCTCACATCGAGCAGAATATCTGGATAAAGAGCCAGAAAAGCCGGGATAAGCGGCACCACATAGAGGCTGCCATAGGGGATGGAGCAACTGATCCGCAACCGCCCCCGGGGTGACGCCGCCTCTGTGACCGCCTGCTCGGCCTCAGCCATATCGGCGAGAATACGCTGGCAGGCCCGGTGATAGGCCTCCCCTTCCGGCGTCAGGGCCAAAGCACGGGTGGTGCGCAACAGCAGGCGGACACCCAGGCGCCCCTCCATCCGCCCGACAATCCGGCTGATCGCGGACGGGGTAAGATCGAGCTTGCGCGCGGCGGCCGAAAAGCTGCCCGCTGCGACAATGGTGGTGAGCACCTCCATTTCCCCTGCCCGGTCGATCCAGTCTCGTGTCATTTGTGCTTTCAAATCAAAGGTCTTGTAACCACGTCCAGCCTACCCGTGAAAGAAAGCCAACTCTATCTTCAAGTTCTGATTATTTATGAGGACAAGACAATGAAGATATTTCTGACAGGGGCGAGTGGCTTCATCGGCGGCTCGGTCGCCGCAGGGCTGGTTCAGGCGGGCCATGAGGTGCGCGGACTGGTCCGCGACCCGGCCAAGGTTCCTGCGGTTTCCGCCACGGGGGTCATTCCTGTCATGGGCACGCTCAATGATCATGATGTGCTGATACGGGAAGCACAGGCCGCCGACGCAGTGGTCAATGCCGCCAGCAGCGATGACCGCCCCGCGATCGAGACCATCGTTGCCACCCTTGCCGGGTCCGGCAAGGCGCTGATCCACACCAGCGGCACCAGCATCGTCGGCGACGAGGCGATGGGCGAGCCCTCCGGCAATATCTATGACGAAAACAGCAAGCTGAGCCCGGAACCCGACAAGCTGGCGCGGGTGGCGCTCGACCGCTTCGTGCTGGACGCGCCTGGCATCCGCTCCGTGGTGCTCTGCAACAGCCTGATCTATGGCAACGCCCTTGGCGCGCCGGCCCAGAGCGTCCAGTTGCCAAGACTGGTGGCGCAAGCGCGCGAAAGCGGCATTGCCCGGTATATCGGCCGCGGACTCAATATCTGGTCCACGGTGCATATCGCCGATGTCGCCGAGCTTTACCTGCTCGCAGTGGAAAAGGCCCCCGCCGGCACCTTCGCCTTTGTTGAGAACGGCGAATCCTCCTTCATCGACATGGCGGGCGCAATCGCAGACCGGCTCGGGCTGGGCGCCGCACAATCATGGCCAGCGCAAGACGCCATAGCGAAATGGGGCCGGGAAATCGCCGTCTTCGCCCTTGGCTCGAACAGCCGCGTCCGGGGTAAAAAAGCCCGCGCGCTCGGCTGGTCGCCGAAACATGGTTCCGCCGTGGAATGGCTCAGGAACGAACTGCCCCTATGAGGCAAGCCTTCACAGCGTATAAAGCTTCAGATTCGACCCGTCCGAGAAGCGGCTGAAGCGGAACGGGCTGTGGTCAACCAGCGGCTTGTCCCCAGTTACGAGATCAGCCATGACCCTGCCCGCCGCCGGGCCGACGCCAAAGCCATGGCCTGAAAAACCGGTGGCGATGTGGAAGCCCGGCAAGTCAGCAATGCTGTCCATGACGGGAATGGCGTCCGGCGTCACATCGATGAAGCCTGCCCATTGCTGCACGATCCGGGCCGCCGCGAAGGCGGGAAAGGCCCGGACAAGGGCATTGAGCGTCGCCACGTTCTCGCCCTGCACCGGCGCGGGATCGAGAACCCGTTCCCGCTCGAAGACGGTCTCAGCCTGCGGCAACCATTTCCGGGGCGCGCGCCATTCCTCAAGAAAGCGCGCGCCCAGATGAAGCCTTGTGTTGCGCCACTCCGAGCCGAGCGCAGGCAGGAAGCGGCGAAACAGGCGAAAACTGTCCGGCACGATTTCAGCCAGCGAGCGAATGCCATTGGCGATGGTGTAGCCCCCATCCTGCCGTTTGCGGAAAGCGAAACTCTCCCCAAGTGCGGAAGCGTCTGGCCCACCCCGGATCGGACCGGTGCGTGCGACGGAGGCGCGGACCTTGAGCTGGGGCAGATCGAGGCCGAGATTGCCGCAGAAGAGCCGCGACCAGGCCCCGCCCGCGAGCACCACGGCCTCGCAGGCGATAGCACCCTGCTCTGTCACCACGCCGCAGACGCGGCCTGCCTGTGTTTCGATGCTCCTGACGGCGCAACTCCCGGCAATCACCGCCCCCAGCTTGCGCGCGGCATGGGCAAGCGCCGGCGTCGCCTGCTGCGGCTCGGCCCGCCCGTCGCTCGCCGTATAAAGCGCGCCCCGGAACCGGGCGGAGGAACCGGGCAGGATGCGCTCAAGCTCGGCGCCATGAATCAGCCTTGAATCGAGACCATGGGCGCGGGCCTCGGCAAGCCAGGGTTCACGCGTCGCCAGATCCCTCTCGCTGCGCTCAAGATAGAGAATGCCGCACTGGCGATAGCCGACATCCATGCCGGTCCGCTCATTCATGCCTTGCCACAAGGTCCGGCTCGCGATGCTGAGGGGTATCTCGCGCGGATCGCGGCCCTGCTGGCGGACCCAACCCCAGTTGCGGCTGGACTGCTCTCCTGCGATGCGGCCCTTTTCGCACAAAACAACCGGTACGCCCCGTTCGGCAAGCCAGTAAGCCGTACTCACCCCGATGATGCCGCCCCCTATCACGACCACGCGGGTTGCGCGCGGCAATGCCCGATCAAGGTCGACGGATACAATCTGGGGAGAGGCAAGCAACATAAATCACCTGTGGCAGGGAACGGCAAGAGAAGCAGCGCGTTTGGATATTAAGGCAGGTTCCAGACCGGAACGGTGGCTCTTTGGCATCAACGATCAACAGGACTGCTCATAACCGCCACCTCATACATTTTTTCAAGGATAACAAAATGAGCACAATCCTGATTATCGTCATTCTGGTTCTCCTGCTGGGCGGTGGCGGCGGCTATTACGCCCATGGCCGCTATGGCAGCGCGGGTCTTGGCGGCGTTCTTGGCCTGGTGGTCGTGGTTCTTGTCGTGTTGTGGCTCGTCGGCGCCCTCAGCGGCGGCGTCGGCCACATCTGATCCGCGACAATCTTAAAGATTTCAATCCGTGATGATCCGGCAGGGATAATCCCTGCCGGATTTTTCATGTCCGGCTGGCGCGCGCCGTCCATACGTTGTTTGGCCCATAGGGAGGGGGTGCGCGCACTCCTAGTCTGACTGTCCGGGCCCTACTATCCGGAATCCTGAAATTCATGCGCGGAGAAACCTCATGTCCGACCGGCGGCACAGCCGGACCCAGACTCAGGATGCCCTGCCAGCACTTGCCCGCAGCGAGGGGCGGATAGACCTCGTTTTTGCTGGCCCGGACTCCGATACAAGGCTTGCCCGCGCCTACCAGTCAGGCTGTCTGAGGGTTCGCTGGCCCCAGGACCCCGCCTCTTGCGGACCCTGCGCCGTGATGATGAATACGGCTGGCGGCCTGACCGGCGGCGA
>JAATFR010000297.1 GCA_015655095.1 Hyphomicrobiales bacterium
GCGGTCGGCCTCGTGCTCCCGGAACTCAAGGGCAAGCTCGACGGCACCTCGATCCGCGTGCCGACCCCGAACGTCTCCGCCGTCGATCTGGTGTTCACGCCAGGCCGTGACGTGACGGTCGCCGAGATCAACGATGCTATCCGCAAGGCCGCCGATGGTACGCTCAAGGGCGTGCTCGGCTATACCGACGAGGCGCTGGTTTCGATCGACTTCAACCACAACCCCAATTCATCGACCTTCGACCTGACGCAGACACAGGTGATCGAGGGCAAGCTGGTGCGTATCCTTTCCTGGTACGACAATGAATGGGGCTTCTCCAACCGTATGGGCGACACCGCCGTCGCCATGGGCAAGCTGCTCTGAGACAAAATCCCCCTCATGTCACATGAGGGGGATTTTCATGTCTGAATATTGCATAATCTTCTTCTCCCAGTTGCTTCACGGAACCTCCCATGTCCGCCTACAAGTCTCTCGATGACCTTTTCGCCGCCCGTGATCTGAAGGGACTGCGCGTTCTGGTGCGCTGCGACCTCAATGTGCCGATCACCGATGGCAGGGTCAGCGATGTGACGAGGCTGACGCGCATCGCCCCGACGCTGGACGAACTGGCCCGCAAAGGCGCGAAAGTGGTGGTGCTGTCGCATTTCGGCAGGCCCAAAAAGGGACCCGATCCGGAACTGAGCCTGTCGCCGGTTGCCGCCGCGCTGGCCGGCGTGCTGGGCGAAGATGTGAATTTCGCGGGCGACTGCATCGGGCCGACCGCGGCCCACGCCGTCAGCGCCCTGCCGGACGGCGAAGTGCTGGTGCTGGAAAACACCCGCTTCTACCCGGAAGAAGAAGAGAACGACCCGACCTTCGCCAAGGCCTCGCCTCGCTGGGCGATGTCTACATCAATGACGCCTTTTCCTGCGCCCATCGCGCGCACGCCTCGACCGAGGGCATCGCCCGGCTGCTGCCCGCCTATGCGGGGCGCTGCATGGAAGCGGAACTGAACGCCCTTCAACTGGCGCTTGCGACGCCCCAGCGCCCGGTCGTCGCCATCGTCGGCGGCTCCAAGGTGTCGAGCAAGCTCGACCTGCTGGGCAACCTCGTCACCAAGGTTGATGCGCTCGTCATCGGCGGCGGCATGGCCAACACTTTTCTGGCCGCCCAGGGCAAATCCGTGGGCAAATCGCTGTGCGAGCACGATCTGCTCGACACCGCGCGCGACATCATCGCGAAGGCCACCGCCGCCAACTGCAAGATCCTCCTGCCAACCGATGTGGTCGTCGCCTCCGAACTGAAGGCGGGCGCGGCCACACAGACCGTCTCCATCGATGCCGTGCCGGAGGACCGTATGATCCTCGATGTCGGCACCGATACCATCGCCCATCTGTCCGGCTGGTTTGAGACCGCGAAAACCGTGGTCTGGAACGGGCCGCTCGGAGCCTTCGAGTTTCCGCCGTTCGACGAGGGCACCAATGCTGCCGCCCAGCTCGTCGCAATGCTGACCCGCATGGGCCAGCTCACATCCGTCGCCGGGGGCGGCGACACTGTTTCCGCGCTCAACAATGCAGGCGCGTCCGAGGATTTCAGCTATGTCTCGACGGCGGGCGGCGCTTTCCTCGAATGGCTTGAGGGCAAGGTGCTTCCGGGCGTCGCCGCCCTTGAAACCAGTGCGCGCTGATCCATACACTTAATCAAACCTTACATTCACTCACATCAGGGGGTCACACAGACCATGAGCGAAACGCTTGAATCGATTGCAGAAGCGATGGTAGCGCCGGGCAAGGGAATTCTTGCCGCCGATGAAAGTTCGGGCACGATCAAGAAGCGGTTCGACTCGATCTCCCTCGCCTCCACCGAAGACAGCCGCCGCGACTACCGCGAAATGCTGTTCCGCACCGACGAGGCGATGCGCGAGCATATTTCCGGCGTGATCCTTTATGACGAGACGATCCGCCAGAAGGCGAAGGACGGCTCCACGCTGGTCAGCCTCATCAAGGCGGCAGGCTCCATCCCCGGCATCAAGGTCGATACCGGCGCGAAGCCCATGGCGGGCTTTCCCGGCGAGACGATCACCGAAGGCCTCGACGGGCTGGATGAACGGCTGGCGGAATATTACACGCTTGGCGCGCGCTTCGCGAAATGGCGCGCGGTGATCGATATCGCCTCAGGCATCCCGACACGGGGCTCCATCGAGGCCAATGCCGAGGCGCTGGCGCGCTATGCCGCGCTCTGCC
>JAATFR010000072.1 GCA_015655095.1 Hyphomicrobiales bacterium
AACTCGCGCGAGGCGTCGACCAGCCGGTGAAACTCATCCTCATGTATGTTGCCGCGGCGGATTTTCTCGGAAGGGATGCTCGCCTGTTCGGCAAGCAGGCGGGTGGCGAGCTGTTCCGACGACATTTCCAGTGAGAAGAATCCGACGATCGCGCCATCCTTGACCTCGACCGAACCATCGGAGCGGTGCTCGGCGCGATAATTCTTCGCGGCGTTGAAGGCGATGTTGGTGGCAAGCGCGGTCTTGCCCATGGCGGGCCGACCGGCGAGGATCAGAAGGTCGGAGGGTTGCAGGCCGCCCAGCATCCGGTCGAGTTCCCTCAGGCCCGTCGAGATGCCGGAAAGGCCGCCGTCGCGCTCATAGGCCGCCGCCGCCATGTCGATGGCGTTGCGCAGCGAGTCGTGGAAGGGCTGGAAGCCGCCTTCATACTTGCCCTTTTCGGCCAGGCTGTAGAGCGCCTGTTCGGCATCGAGAATCTGCTGGCCGGGCTTGTCGTCGACCGGGGCGTCGAAGGCGCGCAGGTGAATGTCCGAGCCGATCTGGATCAGATCCCGCCTTATCGCCAGCTCATAGATGGCGCGGCCATATTCCTCGGTGTTGAAGATGGTGGTGGCGGCCCCGGCAAGGCGCGCGAGATAGGGCGTGCCGCCGATTTCCTGAAGCGCGGTGTCGCGTTCAAAGAAATGTTTGAGCGTCACCGGCGTGGCAAGATGGCCCTGCGTGATCAGCTTGGCCATGGCCTCATAGATGCGGCCATGCAGCGGCTCATAGAAATGCCGGAGCTCCAGAAAAACCGCGACCCGGTCATAGGCTTCATTATTGACCAGAATGGCGCCGAGGAGGGCTTGCTCCGCCTCGATATTGTGAGGGGGAGAGCGATAGTCGAGACTTCCCGGCCCGGTGGCGGCAACCGGAAGAGCATAAGCGTTTGATGCAGATTCCATGTCTATTCAAATACTTGGTTTGAAGCTCGTGTGGGGAAAGAAAACCCCACGATTCATATCTGCCCACAAGAAAGATATCCTCCCCTGTGAATAACGGGGAAAACCACAAATTTGTGTCATGGCGGTGGCTCTTTATGGAGCGCTTTCTGTCTGGGGATAATTATCTTTCGTTCCAGCGCAAAGCTGCCTCTGGAAGCGGCGAGGGAAATCACCGATAATCTCGTATCGGTTCCAGTGCCGGGGGCATGGAGGCTTCAATGCGTCTCACTCGTTTTGCGTTAATGGCTGCGGCGCTGGTCGTGGCTCTGGGTGCGTCGGTTATTGCGGTGTCTGCGCCTGCCCGGGCGGGCGTTTACGTCGGCGTGCATGTTGGCGGTCCCTATTATGGTGGCGGCTACCGTACCTATTACCGCGGGGGCTACGCCCCCTATTACAGGCCGGGACCCGTGGTGGTTTTGCCGCCCCGGGCCTATTACCCGCCGACTGTTGTCTACGCGAGCCCGCCGGTAGTTTATGCGGCCCCTCCTGTTGTCTACGCCCAGACTCCGCAGGTTCTGGCGCCGCAGGTTGACCCGGGCACGCCCATCTATCAACGGGCGGATGGGCAATATTGCCGCGAATATAATTCGACAGCCCGCATTGAGGGACGCAATCAGGCGGTCTACGGCACGGCCTGCCGCCAGTCGGATGGAAGCTGGCAGTTCGTGAACTGACCGCCACGCGACGCTTTATTTCAGGCGTGAAATGAAAAGGGCCGACAGAAGTCGGCCCTTCATCTTCTGTCAGCTGCGAACGTGTTCAATCGGCAGTCGCGAGTTTGCCGGGAATTCCGACGGTGCGCAGGGCCTTTTCCCGCTCGAACATGTAGTCGCGGGTGACGGGCAGGGCGTCGATGGTCTTGGTGATCTGGAACTGAAAGTTCACCATGCCCTCGAAGCGGAATGAGGATTCCGAGCCCGCCAGATAGAATTCCCACATCCGGCAGAATCGCTCGTCGTAGATCTTGGCGGCGATGTCTCGGTGCGCCATGAAGCGGCGGCGCCATTCCTTCAGGGTTTCGGCATAGTGCAGCCTCAGAATCTCCAGATCGGTCAGGATCAGGCCGGACCTTTCCAGCACGCTGGCAACCTCGCTCAGCGCCGGAATATAGCCGCCGGGGAAGATATATTTGGCGATCCAGGGGTTGGTCGAGCCTGGCGGATCGAGCCTGCCGATGGTGTGAATGAGCGCGACGCCGTCGTCGGCGAGCAGATCGCGGACCCTGGAGAAATATTCGGGGAAATGGCCGACGCCCACATGTTCGAACATGCCGACCGAGACGATCCGGTCGAAGCGCTGGGTTAGCGTGCGGTAGTCCTGCAACAGGATCGTGACCCGGTTGGAAAGCCCCCGTTCGGCGGCGCGGCGGGTCGCAAGCCGGTGCTGCTCCTCGCTGAGGGTGACGCCGACGACCTCGACATCGAATTCTTCCGCCAGATAGAGCGCAAGCCCGCCCCAGCCACAGCCGATGTCGAGCACCTTCTGGCCCGGCTGGAGGTTCAACTTTGCGCTGATATGGCGCTTCTTGGCCAGTTGCGCCTCTTCCAGCGTCATATCCAGACGTTCGTAATAGGCACAGGAATATTGACGGTCAGCGTCAAGGAACAGGTCATAAATCCCGCCATCCAGATCATAGTGGTGGGCAACGTTCTGCTTGGCCTTGCCAACCGGATTGTGCTGATCGAGACGGCGTTTGAGACGGCGCAGGGAGGCCATGAACAGCATGAAGCGATTGGGATAGTTCCGCCCCAGGTTGGAGAGCACCAGCACCAGAAAATCATAGATGCTATGGGGCGCGTCCACGACAAGTCGGCCATCCATGTAGGCTTCGCCAAGCTTGAGATAGGGGTTGAGCGTCAATCCAAGGGCGACGCCCGCATCCATCAGGCGAATGACAAGGGGATCACCCGTGCCGTCTCCGAAGGTGAGTTTCCGGCCGGCATGGTCCACCACAACAAGGGTGCCACGCTTGACGATCTGTCTGAGCAGTACTCCAAACAATCTGAGCACCTCCACGATGAAACAAAATCGGAGAGATGGCGGTCATGGCGCGCGCGAGCGAAACCATCGGCATTCGAGGCCCACCATCCCGAAGCTTATGAATCTGTAACATTAAATTCTACCCATACTCTAATACAAAGCAGAAGAGATTGATTTTGCTGGCTGTTGAGGATTTTCAACGAGGGGCAGGGCGATAACAGGCGGATAAGGGCGGATTCTGGGAAGTATCCTGTACCTTCAACAACCCGTGCATGGTCTGTACAGCGCCTTCTGAAGGGGAGCCTGCGAATCAAAAACGCCTGCTTCACTGGGGAAGCAGGCGCTCAAAAGCAGGTCAGGAAAAGGAAGATCAGGCTTCCGTCGCCTCTTCGACGGTGATCTCCACCTCTTCCTCAAGGACCTCGTCATCGGACGTCTCGCCCTCGAACTCGTCGGTAATTTCGTCCTCGTCTTCCTTGGCGGACAGGCCCGCCGCCTGGCGCTCGGCTTCTTCCGCAGAGCGCGCGACGTTGATGGTCACGGTCGCGAAAACTTCGGGGTGGAGGGTGATGGTGACCGGGTGCAGGCCGATGGTCTTGATCGGATGGTCCAGGACGACCTGGTTGCGCTCGGCGGTGAACCCGCCCGTGCTCAGGGCATCGGCGATGTCGCGTGTGCTGACAGAGCCGTAAAGCTGCCCGGTTTCACCGGCCTGACGCAGGATGACGAACTTCTGGCCGGAAAGCTTTTCGAAAACGGCTTCGGCTTCGGTCTTCTTTTCGAGGCTGGTGGCTTCAAGCTGAACGCGCTGTGTTTCGAAGCGGGCCAGATTTTCCTTGTTCGCCCGCAGCGCCTTTTTGCGCGGCAGCAGGAAATTGCGGGCATAACCCGGCTTGACGTTGACCACATCACCCATCTGGCCAAGCTTGCCGATGCGTTCGAGAAGTACGACTTTCATAATCTCTCCTTGTCCTCGGGCGGTTCGCCTCGAGTTAGTCCCGGTGTGGCGCCTGTTGAAGAAAGCGGGCGCGCAACCCGAGCCAGGGTTCCAACACGCCGAACAGGCTTACCGGAACGGCAAGCCAGCCGACAAATAGTAAAAGGGCGTAAAAAACGCCGAGGAAGAGTCCCCTGGCGCTCCAGCGGCGGGAAATAACATGGATGACCGCCAAACCCAACAGAAAATAAGGCAGGCTGAGGATAACCGCGACCGCAATGGCCACATAGGCGAGCGGGCCGGGCAGGCAGGCCAGCACCAGCGCCGCCAGCCAGACA
>JAATFR010000436.1 GCA_015655095.1 Hyphomicrobiales bacterium
GCCGCATGGTTGCGCACGCCATTGACGATAAGCGGCTCCTCCACGATCCGCCCGATGGTTGCGCGTGGATTGAGCGAGAGGAGCGGGTCCTGAAACACCATTTGCAGGCCGCGCGTTATGTCCCGCCCCCTGCGGGCGCGGAAAAGCGACGAGCCCTTCGTGGTGATGTCGGCACCCTTGAATGAGATATTTCCCGACGATGAGGGGTAAAGACCCATGATGGCGCGGGCGAGTGTCGATTTCCCGCAGCCCTACTCGCCGATAAGACCCAGCGTCTCGCCCGGCTGAAGGCTGAACGATACATCATCGACAGCATTGAAGGCGTGCCCGTCCTTGCGATGCGGAACAACGAGATTCCTCACGTCAAGAAGCGGTGCGGCATTGCTCATGCCAAAGCCTCCGCCTTGAAGCAAGCAGCGGTATGGCTGACACCGACTGGCGAAAGGTTGGGGCGACGCAACTGGCAGGCGCCGGTTGCGACAGGGCAGCGCGGCCAGAACGGGCAGCCAGAAGGCATATCCAGAGGGTTTGGCACGCTCCCTGTTATTTCCGTCAGGCGTGGCCGCACACCGCCGCAAACTACCTGGTCGGCGTGGGGCCGGGCGTTGAGAAGTCCGCGCGTATAGGGATGGAAGGGCGAGCCAAGGACTTCATGCACCGGGCCATGTTCGACAATCCGGCCCGCATACATGACGGCAACGTCGCTGGCATAGTCGGCGACGAGGCCGAGATCATGCGTGATGAGCAATATCGCGAGGCCGAACTTGTCCTGAAGTCCGCGCAGCGTATCGAGCACTTCGGCCTGAACGGTGACATCGAGCGCTGTGGTAGGCTCATCGGCGATGAGCACGCGCGGGCGGCCCGCCATGGCCATGGCGATCAGCACCCGCTGGCGCATGCCGCCGGAAAGCCGATGCGGGAATTCACGGGCGACCCGCTCGGGATCGGGCATACGCACGAGTTCGAGCAATTCGATCACCCGCCGGTCTGTGGCCTTGCGATCGAGTTTTTCATGGGCGCGCACCGCCTCGCGGAGCTGGCGGCCAATGCTCATGACGGGGTTGAGCGCGCTCAGCGGCTCCTGAAAAATCATGGCGATACCGCCGCCGCGCACGTCGCGCAGGTTGGGGCCGTCCAGGTTCAGCAGATCGCGGCCTTCAAACCGGATGCTGCCGCCCAGCACCCGCACCGAAGGCTCGGGCAAAAGGCGCAGAACGGAAAGCGCCGTCAGTGATTTGCCGCTGCCGGACTCGCCAACCAGCGCCAGCGTCTTGCCAGCCTTGAGCGAGAAGCTGACGCCGTTGACGAGCGAAAAGGCGCGTGATCCTGCTCGGCCGAGCTGGAGGTTCTCGACCTCAAGAATCTGTTCATCGAACAAGGAGGTATGAATGTTCATGATAGCCTCTCCCTCAGATGAGGATTGAGCGCGTCGTTGAGACCTTCGCTCGCCAGATTGATGCCGAGTACGGTGAGGAGAATGGCAAGGCCGGGAATGGCGCTCATATACCAGGCGCTGCGGAGCGTCCCCCGGCCGATGGAAATCATGGTGCCCCATGACAATTGGGTCGGATCGCCGAAGCCGAGAAATGACAGGCCTGCCTCGATCAGGATGGCGCTGGCGACGATGACGGAAACCGTGACGATCAGCGGCGCAAGGCAGTTGGGCAGGATCTGCGAGGCAATGATCCGCAGATTTCCCATGCCGAACGTGTAGCAGGCGGAAACGAAATCCGCGCTGCGCACGCGCTTGGTTTCCGCCCGGACGAGGCGGGCGACACCGGGCCAGGAAATGGCGGAAATGGCGGCGACGATGGTAAGCGCGGAGGGGTTGAACAGGGCGACAATGATAAGCGCCTGGAGGAATGAGGGAACCGTCTGGAAGGCCTCGGCGATGCGCATCAGCACATCGTCGATCCAGCCCCCGTAATAGCCTGCAATCGCGCCAATGGCGGTACCGAGAAGGCCGGCCACCGTTGCGGAAGCCACGCCGATAAACAGGGATACGCTGGCCCCGTGCAGGATGCCGCTCAGAATATCGCGGCCAAGCACATCGGTACCAAGAGGAAAGCGCGTATCCTGACCCGGCCAGAGATAGGGCTGGCCGGTTATCGCCCACGGATCACCCGGCCTCAGAACGGGGGCAAGGAACGCCAGCAGGAGAACCAGGATAACGATCCCGAGGCCGATCACCGCGGGAATGTTGCGTTTGTATCGTCTGGCGAATGCGAACGACCGGGCCATGTCAGTTCGCCTCGATGCGCGGGTCGAGCCAGCTATAGAGAAGGTCGACGATCAGGTTGAGGAGGATCACGAGGAAGCTGCTGAAAAGGACGATGCCGATGAGCAGATTCGTGTCGCGCGAATTGATGGCTTCATAGGCGAGACGCCCAAGCCCCGGCCAGGCAAAAACGGACTCGATGACGACAGAGCCGCCAAGCGACGCACCGATCTGCATGCCCAGCATGGTGACGAGCGGCAACATGGCGTTGCCCAGCGCATGGATGCCGATCACCCGTGTTTCGCGGAGACCCTTGGCGCGCGCCGTGCGAACGAAATCCTCGTTGAGTACGTCGAGAAGACTGGCCCGCGTCATGCGTGCGATCAGCGCGATATAGACCGATGACAAAGCCAGAGAAGGCAGGATGAGACGTGCGAAGGCCTTGCCGAAATCGCTCGAAAAGCTGACGAAGCCCTGCACCGGCAACCAGCGCAGATCGATCGCGCAGATCAGGATCAGCACGTAGCCGACGACGAAAAGCGGCACCGAAGAGCCGAGCC
>JAATFR010000154.1 GCA_015655095.1 Hyphomicrobiales bacterium
CTGGCGAATACCAGGCAGCTGTCGAGACACTGCGCAGGGACGAGACCTACCGCACAAGCTCGCGCCGTTTCCTCGCGGCAAGCCTTGCCCAACTGGGCCGGCTAGACGAGGCGCACGCGGAAGTCGAGCTGTTCCTCGTCGGCAACCCACACTTCACAACTCGCCACTGGGCCTCGACAGAGCCTTTCCGCGACGCCGCGACGCTTGAGCATTTCGTTGATGGCTACCGCAAGGCCGGTCTTCCGGAGTGAGGCGCCAATGTGCCCAGCCTTCACAAGGGCTCTATATGGTAGGGTAGATTCGCATAATCTATCTTATGGAACATGAATTACGATATTAATGGGTGTTTCAACCTTATCTGGGTTCAGGTTTACGCTAGAACCACCGGGGCCGATTGCGGCGTTATGTGGTGTTCCGTAGCCCCCGAAATCCTGGAGCACCTTAATTTTCGTGACCTTGGTCTCGATCGGATTTGCCCCTGTCAAGGATACGCCGGAATGTCGCATGGGCGCATGTCCATGACAGAGGAACCATAGCTATCCGGCAATCTGGTAGCCTCGGCGCATTTTTCGCGCGAGCCATTTCTCGAGTGCCTCCAGAGCGGGCTCCATATCCCTATGCAGTTCCAGCCGGCGCCTTCCCCGATGTCCTGCCCTGCCCCACTCTCGCACCAGCGCCAGATCGCCGAAGAGGCTGGGCTCGATCGACAGGACATAGAAGCGTGCCATGTTACGCGCCTCATCGCGACGTTCCAGCACCAGAACCTGAAGCTTGCAGCCCGTGTTTGTATCATCCCGCATAGAGGGATGATCACCCGGGCAAACCAGCGGGGTCCAACGCATATTTTGAATCGGTCAGAGCCAATCGATTAATGGAATTGATGGGCCGGCTCTTTCAAGGAGCGTATCGCTGATCTAGGGACGATCCTGCTCGATGTGATCCTGCTGCGCATCGCCATGCTTCCTCTTGTTAAATGGAGGAACCCTCCATATATAAAAGGGAGGCACCCTCCGCTTGTGAAGCCTCCTCAATTTTGGCGAAAAACCCGACCATCGCAAAATATGCGGAGTGCCGCCCCTTTCAAACGATCCTCGAAATGGAGAAGACCATGGCTGGAACTTTTGGCGCGACCTCAACCACCGACGAGGTACTCGCAGGCATGGACCTGAGCGGAAAGCGCATCTTGGTAACCGGCGCATCAGCAGGGTTGGGCGTAGAGACAGCACGGGCGCTGGCTGCTCGCGGTGCACATATCGTTGGCGCCGCCCGAGACTTGAAGAAGGCCAGGGCCGCGACCGAACAAGTCCTCGAACAGGCAACGAACGGCGGCGGACTGGAACTCATCGAGCTCGACCTGGCTTCGCTGGCCAGCGTGCGCGCCTGCGCCGATGCACTTGTCTCGGCCGGCAAGCCGTTTGACGTCATCATCGCCAATGCCGGCGTCATGGCCTGCCCGAAGAGCCAGACATCCGATGGCTTTGAAACGCAGTTCGGCACCAACCATCTCGGGCACTTCGTGTTGGTCAATCGCATCGCATCGCTGCTGAAGCCCGGTTCGCGCCTGGTCAACCTGTCATCGGCGGGCCACCGCTTCTCGGACGTCAATCTCGATGATCCGAATTTCGAGCACACTCCCTACACGGAATTCGGCGCTTATGGCCGCTCGAAGACCGCCAATATCCTGTTCGCCGTCGAGTTCGACCGTCGTCACAAGGAGCGGGGCGTGCGGGCCACCGCCCTGCATCCGGGCGCCATCGAAACCGAGCTGGGGCGCTATCTCACTCCAGAGGTGCGAGAAGCCTTGATCGCGTCGATCAATGCAAGCCAGCCCGCCGGGATGCCGGCATTCAGCTACAAGACCATTCCACAAGGCGCCGCCACCTCGGTATGGGCCAGCGTCGTGGCTGCGCCGGAAGCGATCGGCGGCCATTATTGCGAGGACTGCCATGTAGCGGAGGTCATTGACGGCGAAGGCATTCGCGGCGGCGTCCGCCCCTATGCCATCGATCCTGAGAACGCAAAGGCGCTCTGGGCGAAAAGCGAGGAACTGGTAAGCGAGCGCTTTTGATGTTCCCTATTCCCTTGGAGGACTAAACCCACTCGGTGCCGTCTCCGTGCGATGGAGACTGGCCCGGAGGCGAACGTGCCTGCCCGTATCCACCGCAGACCGGTGCCGGTGCGAGTATGGGAACCTACCTGCACCAGCCTAACTCGACCAATCGCAGCCGATCAATCGCGCTTGGGCGGCCATGCGATCGCAGAGGCCTGAGCTGGAGGGAAACAGCATTGGCGGCGGATGTCGATCGAGAAGCCTGCGGCACGATGACCACGTTACGGTAACAGCGCCCGCGCCTAGGCTACCGCCGACTGCATCGTTCCAGGAAGAATGCATATGAATATCGGGATTATAGGCGCCGGCCATATTGGCGCTACGTTGACGCGCCGCCTCTCAACACTCGGCCATAAGGTTTTCGTCGCAAATTCGCGTGGACCCGCTTCGCTCACGGAACTCGCTGCCGAGACCGGCGCTATTGCGGTGACGGCCCATGAGGCGGCCCACAGCGGTGAAGTGGTGATTGTCACCATTCCACAAGGCAAGATTCCGAATCTACCGAAAGA
>JAATFR010000150.1 GCA_015655095.1 Hyphomicrobiales bacterium
CCCGGCTTCTTCACAGCTGTCGCCTTCGGCGGCTGGATGGGCTTCGTCGTCATCGCCATCGGCCACCTGCTCGGTTCTGCGATTGTCGTGTCATATTTGTTGTCGGCTCCAGAAGCGCGGAGTCGATGGCCCGGCCAATGCCGCCCCCCCGTACAATATTGCCGAAGGTGGCTCCAGCATCCCCCAATTCATCAAAGGGACGGCTACATTTCTCCTGAATATTGTAAATTAATAAATGTGAAAAACGGTCAAATTGACGCCGCCAAAACATAAGTAAGAGACAAAACAAATATGAGATTGAAACCTCGTGAGGGGAGTTGGTGCACCCGACACGATTCGAACGTGTGGCCTTTGCCTTCGGAGGGCAACGCTCTATCCAGCTGAGCTACGGGTGCGTCGCGGAGCGCTGGGCCCCGGTCAGGATGGGCGGACCATAGACGAAAGCATCGGCGCTGACAATTGCTCCAGAGGGCCCTTTGTCCAGCCCTCTGGCGTCAGGCACGAGGCCATCGCTCACCGCCCCGGGCCGTGCGGAAGGCCCCCCGGAAGGCATCGGCGATGAAGCGGCCACCGATCTCCAGCCCGTCAGGATCAATCCCGTGGCCGAGTCCATGGGAAAGGTGCCAACGGACGGCAAACCCTGCCCCTGCCAGCGCCATCACCGCCTCAAACATGCGGGCTGCGGGCAGGACATTGTCCTGCTCGCCATGGATCATCAGGATTGGAGGATGGCCCGTCGCCTCTGCCGCAAGCTTTTCCGGGAGCGCCAGCGCGCCTGAAAAGCCGATGATGGCGGCAGGCGGCACAGTGCGGCGCAGGCCCGTGTGCAGTGCCATCATGGTGCCCTGGCTGAAACCGACCAGCACGAGTTTGGAACCATCAAGGCCCCGCCTCTCCAGTTCCGCATCGAGAAAAGCATTGAGCAAGGGGGCGGCGGCCTCGACTCCGCGTCCAAGTTCGGCCGGGTCGAGGCGGGTCAGGGGGAACCATTGATAGCCACCGGGGCTCATCTGGCACCGCTCCGGCGCATTGGGCGCAATGAAAGCGGCGCCGGGCAATGCCCGCTGCCAGTGAGGCGCAAGCCCGATCAGATCGTTGCCGTCCGAGCCATAGCCATGGCAGAGCACCACCAGTTGCTCGGCCTTGCCGCTCTGGGGAGGCATGCCCGGTCCGGAAAGCATGGTTGCCATTTTCACCCTCGTCTGTATCGGTTTTCGTAATTCTCCGGGATCATGCCCCCGGTCTACCCTGTTTTCGGCTATAAACGGGCGCAGTCTAGAGCATGATCCGTCGAAATGCTGCCTTTCATCATCCGGGGGAAGCCACTCGCAAGGTTCATGGATTGATGAAAACCACGCGATGCCCCCCCGGCCACAGGGTGAGGCAGGAGACCCGGCGATGTCGAGGGAGCAACAGGAAGTCCTGCGGTTCGCGCCAAGCCCCAATGGCCGCCTCCATCTCGGCCACGCCTTTTCAGCCCTGACCGGCGAACGGCTCGCCCGGGCGCGCGGCGCGCGTTACCTGCTGCGCATTGAGGATATCGACCGTGGCCGCTGCCGCCCCGAGCTTGAACGCGCGCTGGTCGAGGATCTCGCCTGGCTCGGCATTGAATGGGACGGCAAGGCGCGCCGCCAGTCGGAACATTTCGGGGATTATGAGCGCGCCTTGCAGCATCTGCGGGAGCTGGAGCTTGTCTATCCCTGTTTCGCCACCCGCGGCGAAATCCTCGACGCCATCGCCGACACCGGCATCGGCCTTGAGCGCTGGCCGCGCGACCCGGATGGCGCGCCGATCTATCCCGGCCTTTATCGCGACCTGCCCGCCCGCCAGCTCAAGGCCCTGCTGCTGGAAGAGCGTTCATTCGCCTGGTGTCTCGACATTGCGAAAGCGAAAGTCGAGGCCGAGCGGATTGCCGGCGGGCCGATCCGTTTCATCGAGGAAGGCCGGGGCCCCGGCGGGGAAACGGGGGAGCAGCTCATAGAGCCGGAACTCTTCGGCGATGCCGTGGTGGCGCGCAAGGACGTGCCCACAAGCTATCATCTGGCAGTGACGTTGGATGACGCCCTGCAGGGCGTGACGCTGGTGACGCGCGG
>JAATFR010000240.1 GCA_015655095.1 Hyphomicrobiales bacterium
ACACTCCATACGGCGAGAAAGGCAGCCAACCCTTCGATCCAACGAAAGCGGTGCGCCGCCAGAAGAAGGAATACCAAGCAGTAGAAAGACATTTCAACGGGTAGCGTCCAGTATGAGCCGTCGATGAAGCTAGTTCCAGACCCGGGTATTAGCAACATCGAATGAATCCATTGTGTCTTGTGCCACCCGATCCAGCCGTCTTCTGCCGGGATGAAATGTCTAACTAACAAGGTCGTTGTCGCGCACAGCCATGCTGCGGGATAAAGGCGAGTGAACCGCCCCTGCGCGAATAGTGCCGCAGAGGCATTCTGCGCCTAGTACGCGATTACAAATCCGGAAATTAAAAAGAATATTTCAACTCCGACCCAACCAAACCAGGTATACGGGGAGATCCATGCGAAGTCGACAGAGAAGCCTTCGATGCGCATCCAAGAACCGTAATGGTGCAAAAGCACGAGCACTGCTGCGAGGAATCGAAGAAAGTCGATTCCGACAATTTGCCGGTTCGATATCCGCTGGGTCACATCAACAGGATTGCACGACTTTGAAGCTCGGGCGACACCTCCGAGCGATGGCGCAGGCGATCCGCCAAGCGCTGGGGCAGTAAGCCTTCTGCTTACATCACAGTCCCGGCGGCGACCGGAATATCGATACCGTGCATATAGTCGGATGCGGGCGAGAGGAGCAGCGACAGAACACCGAGCAGGTCTGCCGGTGTGGCGTTGCGTCCCAGCGGATTGGAGGCCGCCGTCATCTGTACTGCCATCTCCGGCACCTCGCGCAGAAAGCGCGTGTCGACCATCCCAGGAGAGATGGAATTGATGCGCACGTGGGTAGCCGCGTAGTCCGCCGCCAGCGACCGCATCAGGCCCAGTTGCGCATACTTCACCGTCGCATACATCGACATGTACTTGGGCGGCACGCCGTGGACGGCGCTGCTGAGCATGAATACCACGCGGGCGCCGGGCAGCTTTGCCATGACAGGCAGAAACTTCTGCAGCAGCACGACTGCCGAGCGTATCTGGATGTTGAAGTCGGTTTGAAAGCGCTCCCAATCGAACTTCGTGAAACGCTGGTAAGAAACGGGCAGGGCGGGGAGATGGACGATGCCGGAGGGGGTTCCGCAGATGGCTTTGATCTCCTCGGCCATCTTCAGCACGGAGGCGCTGTCAGAGAGATCGGCGGCGATGGGGACGATCCGCTGGCCGAACTCCGACTGCAGCTCCGTGATGCGCTGACCGCTGGAGAAGGAGTGGGCGAGAACGGTCGCGTCCGTCGTTTCCATGAGGTGGCGCGCCAGGGCGAGGCCGATGTCCGACGATGCGCCGGTGATGAGGATGTTCTCAGTCGCCATGGAACCCCACCCGGATGGTTGCCTTGGAGATCAGCTTGTTGTCTTCGATGCGGCGGATGCGGGCGCGGATTTCAAAGCGGCGAAAGGGCTCGTTCATGTAGGAGACGTCGCCGGTGACCAGAAGCTTGTCCTCCGCGTAACAGGGTCCGTTGAAGTCGATGTCCATGCCCTGCAACAGAGCGAACTTGCCCGGCAGGAACATGCCCACGAGCTGCGAATAGAGCGACGATGTCATCATGCCGAAGACGACACCATCCTTGTAACCGTGGGAGCGGGCGTACTCGGGGTCGACGTGAAGCGGATTGTAGTCGCCGGAGATTTCGGCATACTGCCGCATCATCTCCGGCGTGAAGCTTGCAGTGAACTCGGCCTTCAGACCGAGCGCAATGTCGCTCCAGCGGTATTCGTTCATCGGTTGCCCAGCTTGACGACGATCAGGTCGATCATCTCGCCGACGTTCTTCAACCCCTGCAGCTCACCGAGAGCGAACTTGATCTTGAAGTGCTTCTCGATGGCCGTGACGAGGTTGATGTGCGCGAGGGAATCCCAGTCTTCGACGTTTTGCGCGTTCGACTCGCGCGTGACGACCAGGTCGGGCTGATCGAGGATGTCCTGAAAGATCGGTTGAAGTTCGGCAAGGATCTGATCAGAGGTCATGCGGGGACGTTCTCCAGGAGTCGAATGTGTTCGTTTTGATTCTTGTAGGCAGCGAGATCGAGGCGGTAGACGCGGCTGCCGTCCGTCTCTTCGGTGACACGGGTAAATCCGATGCGGTCGTAGAAGTCCGCGACCATGCCATTCTTCTTGGTCGGCAGGTAGTAGCCGGTGATGGTATGGACGCCCTTGGCGCGGGCATGGTCTACCAGCACATCCAGCATGGCCAGCTCCATATCGCGCTTGAGGACGCGGCAGCTCATCAGCCAGAGGTCCATGTGCAGCTCCGCGCCCTCCTTGCGGCCAAGCACGACGCTGACCAGGCCATTGTCACCGAAGCGGTCCGTCAGGCGGCCGTACAGACCGATGAAGGACGGATCGGTGGCGACGCTCTCCATCTCCGCGCCGGTGTAGCGGCGTGTGGTGAGGTTGAACTGATTGGTCTTGTTGGTGAGCTGGGTGATGCGTTCCAGATAGACCGGGCGAAAGAGCTCGATCTCGGCCGACATCTCCAGCGAATCGAGATATTCGCCGTAGTTGGCAAAGGCAGCCTGTGCCGCTGTGCGCTGTGCATTCTCCGCATACTGTGCGGAACGCTTGAGGTCGTCACCGGAGAGCGAGATCGCCTCAAAGTGCCTGCCTGCCTGGATGATTCCCGGATAGAGAGCGGGGTTGTTGCCAAGCTCAGGGACGGCAACGCTGGGAATCTGTCCCTGAACGATGGCGCGCTCGGCGGGGTTGTCGTCGGCAAAGACGAAAGAGTCGACACCCAGGTTCAGCTCCTGTGCCAGGCTGAGGATGTTCTCGTGCTTGGGGTCCCAGTTCGCGCGGAAGGCGCTGATGTCTTCCAGCTTGATGACGGAGTCGGGATGCGCGAAGCCGGAGCGGGCCACGGCGTCGTCGTTCTTGGAGCAGACAGCCAGGAGGATGCCGCGATTGCGAAGCTGCAGGCAATACTCCTGAAATGCCGTGAAGGCTTCGGCGAGCGGCGTCTCGCGCCCGATGTGGATGCGGTCCACCCCATCGTCGCCGATGACTCCACCCCACATGGTGTTATCCAGATCCAGCACCAGAACCTTTTTGGACCGGCCATAGATGGCGCGGACCATGGAGGTCAACGATTGCGCAAGGGAGACGGACGCTTCGACCGTGTGGAGCAGCTTGTAGCTGAACCAGCGCTCCCAGTCGAACCAGTGGACGAGGCCCATCTGCGCTGAGAGGGTATGGACATCCTGCAGCAACAGCCGCGGCCTGTTTGCGGCCTCGCGCGCAAAGGCGGCGTTGAGCGCAAGGTAGAAGCGGACT
>JAATFR010000196.1 GCA_015655095.1 Hyphomicrobiales bacterium
GCGGTGGATGATAAGACTCGCGTCGAGCCGCCAGCGCTCGGCTGCTTCTGCCTCAATGGCGACAAGCGCGCGCTCGGTCATGCCGGGATAATGCTCAAGGTGGAGGCGCTTCACGTCTCTGCCGTAGGAGGCGTCCCGGACAAGACCGGTGAAGGTGACGGCAGCACCTATGCCCGTGCGGCCCGCGGTCAGCTTTTCCAGCTCGGCCCCCACGTCGAACGGATCGGTCTGGAGCCGGATCATGTCAGCCTCCGGTCACCGGTGGGAAAAAGGCGATCTCCGTTGCCGAGCGGATGGAGTCGTCGAACCCGGCGAATGTCTGGTCTATGGCCACCTTTACCCTGCCAAGATCGGCAAAGGCTTGTTCATAGCCTTCATCACGCGATCTGAGCCAGCCAACCAGATCGCGCGCCGTCGCCAGATGGTCCGGCAGCTCCATTTCCTCCTGCCCGTGGCCGACTTTCTCGCGGATCGAGGCGAAATAGAGCAGGGTTGTCATCTGCTATCCCCGATCACATGCTTGAGGCCGACCCTGAGATAATCATAGCCGGTATAAAGCGTCAGGATCGCCGCGATCCACAGCATCCAGGTGCCGATCATGCTGGTGCCGGGCAGCACCTTGTCGCCGGCGGTGCCTGCGATAAGGAAGCCGATGGCGAGCATCTGAAGGGTCGTCTTCCATTTGGCGAGGCGGGACACGGGCACGCTGACGCGCACTTCCGCCAGAAACTCGCGAAGCCCCGATACCAGCATCTCGCGGCAGAGGATAATCAGCGCGGCCCAGAAGGAAACCCCGGATATGGTGCCGTCATGAACCAGCGCCAGCAGCACGGCGGCGACCAGCAGCTTGTCGGCGATGGGATCGAGCATCCGGCCCAGATTGGATTGCTGCTCCCAGGCCCGGGCGAGATAGCCGTCGAAAAAGTCTGTTACGCTCGCGGCGATGAAAATGACCAGCGCCAGCCATCGCCCGGCGTCGCCGTGGATATAAAAGGCCGCGACGACGGCGGGCACCATGGCGATGCGGAAATAGGTGAGAACGTTCGGGAGGCTCCAGGGCATTGGCTACTCTTGCGGCTCGTCTGGTGACTGGTCTTGTTGCTCGGGCACGGGTGACACCATATCACCGGATGCGAACAATCCTATCCGCCCTCTAGGGGGGATTCCCGTGAAAATGATCGTAGACGGTTTGGGCGATCCGTTCGCTGATGCCCTCGACGGCCAGAAGATCGGTCAGCCCCGCCCGGGCCACAGCGCGGGCCGAGCCGAAGTGCTGCAGCAGGGCGCGCTTGCGCCCCGGACCCACGCCTGGAACATCGTCGAGCGGGTTGACGCCGATGGCTTTGGAGCGCCGCGCCCGGTGGGTGCCGATGGCGAAGCGGTGAGCCTCGTCGCGCAGGCGCTGGAGATAGTAGAGGACCGGGTTGCGCGGTTCGAGCATGAACGGGGTCTTGCCCGCCATGAAGAAGCGCTCGCGCCCCGCATCGCGTTCGGGCCCCTTGGCGACGCCGACCACCTTGACCTCGGTGATGCCGAGTTCGGTGAGCACCTCGCGCGCGACCCTTGTCTGGCTTTCGCCGCCATCAATCAGGATCAGGTTAGGCCATTGCGCCTGCACGCCGGGTTCCGCCTTCTCCTTCAGCAGGCGGGAGAACCGGCGCGTCAGCATTTCGTGCATCATGGCAAGGTCGTCTCCGCCCTGCTCGCCCGTCTGCGGCAGCCCCTCGCTCTTGATGTTGAACTTGCGGTACTGGCCCTTCATGAAGCCTTCCGGTCCGGCGACAATCATGCCGCCGACCGCATGGCTGCCCTGAATATGACTGTTGTCATAAACCTCGATCCGCTCGGGCGGGGCATCCAGACCAAAGACATCGGCTACGCCTTGAAGCAGGGTCATCTGCGAGGCGGATTCGGCCAGCCTGCGCCCTAGCGCCTCCCGGGCGTTGAGCATCGCATGATCGACCAGTTCCTTTTTCTCGCCCCGATAGGGGACGCCGACGACGACCCGCCGGCCCAGTCGCACACTCAGCGCTTCAGCCAGCAAAAGGCGCTCGGGCATATCATGGCTGATCAGGACGACGCGGGGAGGAAGCCGATCCTCATAGAACTGGGCAAGAAAGGCCTCAAGCACCTCCGGGGCCTCAAGCTCCTTGTCGTGGCGGGGGAAATAGGCCCGATTGCCCCAGTTCTGGCCGGCGCGGAAGAAGAAAACCTGAATGCAGGTCTGCCCGCCCTCCTGCCAGGTAGCAAACACGTCCGCCTCGACCACGGTGACGGGATTGATGCCCTGGTGGCTCTGGATCTGCGTCAGCGCCCGGATGCGGTCGCGGTAGATGACCGCGCGCTCGAAATCGAGTTCAGCCGAGGCCTGCTCCATCTGCCGGACAAGTTCCTGCTGGGTCCGCCGGGAGCGGCCCTTGAGGAAATCACGGGCCTCGTCGACCAGCATGGCATATCCCGGCTGGTCGATTTCTCCGGTGCAGGGGGCGCTGCACCGCTTGATCTGGAATAACAGGCAGGGGCGGGTCCGGTTCTCGAACACATTGTCCGAGCAACTGCGCAGCAGGAACGCCCGCTGCAAGGCGTTGAGCGTGCCATTGACCGCGCCCGTGTTGGCGAAGGGGCCGAAATAGTCGCCGGGCCGGTTGCGCGCGCCGCGATGCTTGACGACCTGTGGAAAGGGATGGTCGCCGGTCAGCAGCAGATAGGCGAACGATTTGTCGTCGCGCATCAGCACATTGTAACGGGGCTTCAGCCGCTTGATCAGGTTGGCTTCGAGCAGCAGGGCGTCGGTCTCGGTCGCGGTCGAGATGAATTCCATGGCGGTGGTGGAGGCGATCATGCGGGCGATGCGGTTGGTATGACCGCCGAACTTCGTATAGCTCGCCACCCGCTTTTTCAGACTGCGGGCCTTGCCGACATAGAGCACGTTCCCTTCCGCGTCATACATGCGGTAAACGCCGGGACTGTCGGGCAGCAGTTTGACCTTGGCCGCAATGAGGGCGGCTCCATTCAACGCGCCCGCCTCGCCGGGCGTGGCGGAATCGCTATGCTGGGAAGAATCTGTCTCGCTCATTTGCCTTATGAATCCCGGTTTCCAGCCTTAGCTTCCCTGAGATCCCGGTGTTCCACCCTGTGGATAAGTATGTTGAGAAAGACCGCCCCGGGATTGTCAAGATTTTATTGCAAGCTTGCAACATTCTGCGGACAGTTAGCTCTTTGTAATCCTAAGTAGTTGATTTTCCGGGAGTTTCAAGGCCGGTGAGGGAATCCTGCCAGTAGGATGATTATGAATGATCATGATCATCTTGCCAGTATCCGGGCTAAAATCGCCTGTGCACAAACAATCTGTAGGCGGCGCTGAGAGAGGATCAAAGCAGTGGAATCTGCGGGTTTCAGACGGGTTTGCGTTCCTGCGCCCGTTCGATCTCGACGCCAACGCTGGCGGCTTCGGCAATCGCGGCGAGTTTTTCCACCCGCACCCGCGCCATCAACACGCGGGTATCCTCAAGGCAGGCGGCTGCGATCCGTTCCGCCATGGTCTCGACAAGGCCGGTATGGCCGCTCTCGACGATCGCCTTGATGCGATTGGTGACCGTCTCGTAGCATACGACATTGGCAAGCTGGTCGCCGTGGGTGCTCTCGCTCACGGTCAGATCCACATTCACCCGGACCGGCTGGGTCCTGCCATATTCATGCGCATAGACGCCGATCTGGGCTTCAAGCAGAAGATCGCGCACGAAGACATGCCGGATCGACTTTGCGGCGCTGGCAATCTTTGACTGCGTGTCAGTGTCAGGCTTGCTCATACCAGGTCTCCTGCGAGCTGCCGGGGAAGGGACTGCTCTGGTTCATTCGGGAATACCGGCCACATCCGGGGTTTCCCATGCGAGATGCTGGCCACCATCGAGCGCGATCATCTGACCGGTCATCGATGGGGCCTTGAGGATAAACCGGACCGCCTCACAAATCTCTTGCGGAGAGGTCCCACGCCGCAGAATGGTTGCGTCACACTGGCGGTCGAAATCCGCCACGCTCTGTCGCTCATTGACCATGGCGGGGCCGGGGCCGATGCTGTTGACCCTGATATGGGGAGCCAGTGACTGGGCCAGCACCTGCGTCAAAGTCCAGAGCGCACTTTTTGAGATGGTATAGGACAGAAACTTCGGTGTCAGCCGCCAGACCCGCTGGTCGATCATATTGATGATGTTGCCTTCCATGCCCTCAGGCAACGCTCTGGCGAACGCCTGTGCAAGGAAGGCCGGGCTCTTCAGGTTGATGTCCATATGGGCATCCCAGCCCTCGCTCGTGATGTCGCGGGCATCATCCTGCTGGAAGATCGAGGCATTGTTGACAAGCAGCGTAAGAGGGCCGAGCGCCTGTGTCGCGCCGGCAAACAGGGCTTGCGCTTCGGCGATGTTGGCAAGGTCAGCCTGCAGGGTGACGGCCCTGCCGCCAAGTTGACGGGCGAAGGACGCGACTTCTTCTGCTTCGGCGTGAGATTGATTATGGTGAATAGCCAGCGACCAGCCATCCTCGGCCAATGCCATGGCGATCGCCAGGCCCAGCCGTTTGGCGGCGCCGGTGACGAGAGCCGTTTTCGGCGCTGCGGCTATGGTAACGCTGGTCATGGATCATCCGCGGCAACAGGAAGAACCGCCTCCCTTTACCAGATGCCGTTCACGGGAGATAGATGGCGTAATGCTTGCGCATCGGTTCGATGACCTCCCACACGCCTTTGAAGCCTGCGGGGATGACAAAGCCGTCGCCCGACTTGACCTCGACGGTATAGCCCTGTTCGTCTGTCAGGCGGCTCCGGCCCTACAGAATGACGCAATACTCATCTTCGACATAGTTGATGATCCAACTCCCGATATCGGCTTCCCAGATGCCCGAGAAAAACTTGCCGTCGGCGGACTCATAATGGTTCCAGGTACGGTTGACCGGTTTGCCGGCGAGGATGGTTTCCGGCGCAGGCGCGCCTTCCTCGACAGCGATGGTGGCATCGGGAAAAGTGATGATGGCGGCAGGTTTGGCGGGGGCCATGGCTGGCTTTCTCGGCAGGAGAACGGAACCACCGGCTTAGACGGTCTGGAGCCATGTCCGCAAGGGGGGGCGACGTTTATATGTCGCTCCCTGGGGGCTGATGGCGCGAAGGGCGTTTATCCGGCGGAATTGTGAACGACCGGCGCATCATCATCTCCTGATGAAGGCGGATAAGCGTTTCGCTGCCGGTTCGCACAAACAGGAATGGCAGGAAAGCATGGACCATCAGGGCAAGCCCGGCGCCAATGAAGGCAAGGCCGAAGCGAAAGGCGATCATGAAGTGTTCTGCCCAGCTTTCACCCGCACTCGCAGGATGGTCGGTGAAAAAATGTTTGAAAGGGCGCATGTCCGGCTCCGAAGGGATCGGTTCCAGCATGTGGCGGCAGTCTTGAAAAATGGTTAACTCTCAGTGCGATCAGCGCGACTGAGGCGTCCAGCCCCGGGGTATCAGAACTCGACGTCGAGTTCTTCAAGCTCCTCAGGTTCGCTATGGGCGGCTTCGCTCCATTTTAGAACAGCGGGCAATGACAATATGCGGTCCCGGTAGGCGGCAGCGTCCCCTTCCAGAGGCACATCATAGGTCTCGAAACGGGAACAGACCGGGGCATACATGGCGTCGGCCATCGTCGGTTTCTTTCCGAAACA
>JAATFR010000392.1 GCA_015655095.1 Hyphomicrobiales bacterium
AAGGTGGCCAAGGACCTCGCGCTTGCGAGCCACGGGCTGAAGTTCGCCGACAGCGATCTCTCAACGACCGTGCTGGGCGCGAACGGGGCCGTTCTCCGCGCGCGGGGCGACAGCGTGGAGGGCGCCATCTCGCCCGCCGACAAGGCGAAATATGCAGCCTTCCGCAAGAAGCTGCTGAAGTTCTCGAAGCATTTGCAACCGATGCTGCTGACCACACCGCCGCGCTTGCTCAACCGCGATTTCAAACAGAACATGGACCTGCTGAAGCTCGGCTGGGCCATCCGCAGCCTTGGGCGCGCGGACATGCGCGAGTTCCTCCGGGTCGCGGGCATGAATGTCTATGATCTGGCCCGGGATGATTTCGAGTCCGATCTGGTGCAGGCGCTGTTCGCCAATGATGCGGTGCTGGGCACCAGCATGGGGCCGCGCTCGCCGGGCACAGTTCTCACGCTGCTCTACCGCCTCACCGGTGAGATTGCCGGAAAGCAGGGTGCGCTCGCCTTGCCGCAAGGCGGCATGGGCGCGGTGGGCGATGCACTCGCCGCAGCGGCAACCAAAGCAGGGGCGGAAATCCGCACCGCCGCGCCGGTTGCCCACATCCTGATCGAGAATGACCGGGCCGTCGGCGTGGTGCTGGCCTCCAGCGAGGAAATCCGCGCCGATCATATTCTCTCCAATGCCGACCCGCGCACGACCTTCGTCAAGCTCGTCGGCGCGCGCCACCTCGATGCCGGCTTTCAGCGCGACGTGACCAAGATCCGCACCAAGGGCATGGCGGCGAAGCTCAACCTCGCGCTCGATAGCCTCCCCGCCTTCACCGGCCTCAACCAGAGCGATCTGGCAGGGCGCCTGATCCTGTCTGAATCGATCGAGCAGATCGAAAGCGCGTTCAACCCGGCAAAATACGGCGAATATTCGCCGGTGCCCCTGATCGAACTGACCATTCCTTCGGTTGCCGACCCTTCGCTCACCGGTCCCGGCAAGCATGTGCTCTCGGCCATCGTCCAGTACGCGCCCTATCATCTCAAGGCGGGCTGGGATGCCTCCCGCGAGGATTTCCTCAAGACCATCATGGCGCGACTTGAAAATTTCGCGCCGGGCATCGGCAAACAGGTCGTCGCCTCGCAATTGCTGACACCGCTCGATCTGGAACGCGAATATGGCTTGCCCGGCGGCCATTGGCACCATGGCGAACTGGCCATCGACCAGTTGTTGATGCTGCGCCCGGTCGCCGCCGCCTCGCGCTATGAAGGCCCGATCGCGGGGCTTTATCTTTGTGGCGCGGGCGCCCATCCCGGTGGCGGCGTCATGGGGGCGGCAGGACACAATGCGGCGCGCACGGTGCTTGAAGCGCGCAAAAGCGGGGAGAAGGCAGCATGAACGCGCCAGTGACGAAACCGATCCATGTCGGCCTGAAGCCCACACCGTTCATCGAGCGGCTGCGCCCGCTCAACAAGTTCGAGAGCCTTGAATACTGGAAGGGCTACTGGTCGCCCGCCGACTATGGCAATGCGGAGCGGGAATATTTCGCGATCCGCAATACATCGAGCGTGTTTGACCTTTCGCCCATGACCAAATACCGGATCACCGGGCCCGATACCGTCCCCTTCCTGCAACGCATGGTCACGCGCGACGTGTCGAAGATCAAGGTCGGCCGGGTCGGCTATACGGTCTGGTGCAATGATGAAGGCAAGGTCATCGACGACGGCACGCTCTTCCGCCTTGGCGAAAATCACTTCCGGCTCTGCTGTCAGGAAAACCAGCTTTTCTGGCTCAGCCATTCCGCCGAGGGCTTCGACGTGGACATCTGCGACGAAACCGACGAAGTAACCGGCCTTTCCCTTCAGGGGCCGACAAGCTGCGCCGTGCTGAAGGCGCTGGGCTGCGAAGGCATCGAAACGCTGAAGCCTTTCGAGATGCGCGCCTTCCCGTTCGCGGGTGGCGAGGTGATGGTGTCGCGCACCGGCTTCACCGGCGATCTGGGTTATGAGCTGTGGATCGATCCCTCGCTTGCCCTGACCCTGTGGGATGGCTTGCAGGAGGCCGGAAAGCCCTTCAGCGGCGTGGAGCCCATCGGCTCGCATGCGCTCGATATGGTGCGCATCGAAGCGGGATTCATTGCCGCACAGGTTGATTTCGTGCCTGCCGACCAGGCAATCCGGGCCGACCGGGCGCGCTCGCCGTTCGAGCTCAATCTCGGCTGGCTGGTCGCAATGGACAAGAGCCACTTCACCGGGCGGCGCGCCCTGCTGGAGGAGCAGAAGAATGGC
>JAATFR010000184.1 GCA_015655095.1 Hyphomicrobiales bacterium
CCGTTGAGCACGATCATGGACAGGATTGCCGGCAGCGAAAATTTGGCCTGCAGGTGGTTCTTGGCGATCGGGTAGCGGATCGGGTTCAGGATATTTGAACCGGCGCGCAGAATAACGCGGTCAATGTCGCCGCTTTTCACACCATGCTCCTTAACCAGCTTCAGCATCAGATCGGCGGACGGATGAGTCAGCACGCCGCATGGATACGGCTTGATGCTTACCCCCGGCCGGTCGATGCTCCAGGTATTGCCGAAACCTTGCGCAATCTTGTCCGGTGAAACGCCACCGCCGAGCACGGCGAAAAAGCCCCAGATTCCGTCCAGCGCCGAGGGATCGGCGGTATAGCCGGCTGCGGCGAGGATAGCGGCGGTAATACCGTTCTCGCAGGCGCGGCCGACATGCAGCGGCTTGGTCATGGTACCGAAGTTGATGCGGATGCCGGCGGCGAGGCTGGCAGCGATGCCAAAACCACAGCGCAGCGCGTCGCCCTTCAGGCCGAGCACTTTGGCGGCGGCGGCATAGGCGCCGAACGTGCCGACCGTACCGCTGGAATGGAAGCCGCGTCGATAGTGTTGCGGCAGCATCCATTCCGAGATCTTGGTTTCGACTTCAAAGCCGGTCATGAACCCCAGCATGAAGTCTTTACCTGAGACGCCGCCGCGCATCTGCGCGGCGATGATGGCGCCGGTGAGTGCGGGAATGGTCGGGTGGGTGAGAAGGCCATAAACGTGATTGGGGTCGGAGCTGACCTGGGTATCATCCCAGTCATGCGCGTGACCGGCGGTGCCCAGGATCCGTGCCGCGATGGGCGCGGGCACCTTGGTGCCGGGATTGCCGAGCAGCAAGGCCTCGCCCTTGCCACCGGTGTCTTTAGCGACCTTCGCCAGGATATTCACGCATTCATGGTCCGAGCCGGCCACGTACAGCCCAAGACCATCGAGCAGGCAACGGGTACCGACGCGCAGCACTTCCGGCGGCATATTGTCGAAGGCAACGGTTTCCACGAACCTTGCCACGTCCCGTGTAATGGTCGTATCGGCCGGGACGGTGGCGAAAGGGTTATTTTGATTTGACGTCATGATAGGGTAGATCTCCTTGAAGTATAATGCAGTTGCGTTATACCCTTGTTATGCAGGAGTCGCGCCAGATCTTAAACCCATTGAAATATATAGGAAAATTTTTATTTTGAGAATTTTTCGCCACAGTATTGGGATATTGGGCCGACCTAATCCAGCCCAATTACGGCGTTACCCAAATCATCCGTTCATATCTTTACACGGTTGACGTAGTGCAGAAATTCGCGACCAAACGGCGTGATTTCAGTGCCCTGCTTGGTTGAACCCGCGTACAGCATATTGTGGCGTTTCAGCACGCCGAGAAGGCGCCTCAGCGCGGGATAGGTGATGTTGTCAATGTTCTTCTTCAGCAGGATGAATACCGGCTCCCGCCCCATATTCTGGCCTTTGGCCTTAGTGCTGTAGATCGACAGAATCTCCTTGCACAGGTCCAGTGTGCCGTTCTTCATCAACTCTTCGCGGATAGCGGCGAGCGGAACCGGCGCCTTCACGTCTGCGGGCGGCGCATAACCGGCCGATTGAGCCGATTGAAAGTAACGCGGCAGATCGGTGATGGCGCAGGTGCGGCCCGAAGGCACGAGCGTGCACAGGTAGGTGACCATGTTTTGCAGCTCGCGCACATTGCCCGGCCAGTCATAAGCATTGCAGAAGTCTTCCAGTTCCCGGTCGAACTTCAGGTGATGGGAGTGATGCGTTGCGGCGAAATGCTTAGCCAGGAACAGCACATCGCCTTTGCGTTCGCGCAGCGGCGGAATGTACAAGGGGCACGTGCAAATCCTATAGAACAGATCCTTGCGGAACAGATTGTTGCGGATCATGTCGCTCAGGCTTTCGTTGGTGGCGGCGATGACGCGCACGGATATCGGCAGCACCCGCTCGCCGCCGATGCGGCGCACCTCGCGCTCCTCCAGCACCCGTAGCAGCCGGGCCTGCACGCCGAGCGAAGCGTTTCCCAGTTCGTCCAGAAAAATCGTACCGTTGTGGGCCTGCTCGAATAAGCCGGGCTTACCGCCGCGCCGCGCGCCGGTAAAAGCGCCCTCCTCGTAGCCGAACAGCTCGCTCTCAGCCAAGGATTCGGGCAGAGCGGAGAAGTTGAAGGCAACGAACGGGCCGTTGGCACAGGCGGAAGCCTGGTGGATGGACTGGGCGAACAGTTCCTTGCCGGTTCCGCTCTCGCTCTCCAGCAGCACGGTCAGGGAGGTGTCGGCGAACTTGCGTGCTATCTCCACCGCCTGCAGGATGGCTGGGGATTTCCCCAAAATATTGGCGAAGGTATATTTCGCCGTCAGCCCGGTCCCTTTCAGCTTGCGTCTGACCTTGTTTTCCAGTTCCTGAACCCGGTTGACCGGTTTCACGATGATGATCGCGCCGATATTCCCCCCGAGCGACTCGGCGACCGGCTTGATCTGGAGCACGTAGTACAGATTGTTGACCTTGGTGACGATTTCCTCGGTACTGTTCTCATAATAATACGCGAAGGAACGCTCCAATTCGGTGAAAACGTCCCCAAAACGAAGCTCATCAGTCTTGTCTACGTTGGCGATCAAGCCTTCTGCGGCATGATTTTTGAAAATAATCACGCCGTCCTCGTCAATGCCGAGAATGATCTCGTCGATATTGTTGATGATCGTGTTGCGGCGCGTGCTGAGTTTGTTGTTGCGGCGCGCCATCTCAAAGACCGAATCCATATAGGTGTGGGCAATGGAGTTAAGCACGTCGTTGGGAATGTCGAACGCCCTAAGGATCTCGGTATAGGTGGTGATGGTTATCTCCCTAACGCCGAGATCGATGAATTCCATGCCTTCGGGAACGCTTTTCTTTCTGCCGGCGCTGATGGCGACCGCCTGGTCCATATTCACCGGCTGCGGACAGCCCGGATAATACGGGGAGATATCGAGATGATTGACCCCAAAGCCGGCGATTTCCCA
>JAATFR010000194.1 GCA_015655095.1 Hyphomicrobiales bacterium
CACCCTGGGCTTCCATATAGAGCACGCATTCGCGCCAGCGGACCATGCCGGTAACCTGCTCAACCAGCAGGGTGCGGATGGTGGCGGGATCGCTCACACGGGTGGCTGTGACGTTGGCGACGAGCGGCACCACAGGCGCCTTGAGATTGACTTCGGTCAGGGCTGCCGCCATTTCATCGGCGGCAGGCTGCATCAGGGCGCAATGGAAAGGCGCGCTGACCGGCAGCAGCATCGCCCGTTTTGCCCCATGGGCCCTGGCAATCTCGGCGGCGCGCTCCACGGCTGCTTTCGTGCCGGAAATCACCACCTGACCCGGCGCATTGTCATTGGCGGTCTGGCAGACATCGTCCCCGGCGGCTTCCTGCGCCACTTTCGCCGCGGCCTCGTAGTCAAGACCGAGCAGGGCCGCCATTGCGCCCTCGCCCACCGGCACCGCGCGCTGCATGGCCTGCCCGCGCAATTTCAGCAGCCGGGCGGCATCGCTGAGCGAAATGGTCCCGGCAGCGGCCAGCGCTGAATATTCTCCCAGCGAATGGCCCGCAACGAAGGAAGCCTTGTCGGCCAGCCTGAAATTTCCTTCCGCCTCAATCACCCGCATGGTTGCCATGCTTACCGCCATCAGGGCGGGCTGGGCGTTTTCGGTCAGCGTCAGCTCATCCTCGGGGCCTTCCCACATCAGCCGGGACAGCTTCTGGCCGAGCGCCTCGTCCACTTCCTCGAAGACAGCGCGCGCGGCGGCAAACGCCGTCGCCAGATCGCGGCCCATGCCAACGGCCTGCGAGCCCTGCCCGGGAAAGGTGAATGCGCGCGACATGGATCTGCCCCCCAACTCATGAAGCTCAAGCGCCCGTCACGGAGAACCGGACGGGCGCGGGAGTCATAGCGGCTGGGAAAGGGGTGTCAAGACACAGCGCCAGTTTCAACAATATCGGACTGTGGTTTGATCAACGTCCAGCCTGCCCCTAGCGGCGCCCCAGAGCTGGCTGTCCGCGGACGTGAGACTGTTCAGCGCCATGAAAAGCTTCGGGCTGGAGCTTGCCGCCCCCTGGATTATTATGGAACGGCTGCTGCGGAGAGCGCTGCGTATTAGGCTGGCCCTGGCCATGCTCGGGGTAGTTGCTCTGGGAGTCGTTCCGCCGCGGGTTATCATTGTGTGGCTGGTTCCCGTTTCCCTGATTCCGGGGCAGGTTCTGCCCGGGAGCATTATCACGGCGCGGCTGGTTATAGTCATCATGATCATCCCGCCGATAAACCGGCCCCGGCCCCAGATAACGCGGCTGGTAATGCTCATACCGCGCCCGGTCTCCATACCAGGATTGGCCACGATAATAATTGTTCCAGTAAGTAGTGAACGAGAACACGACCACCGGCACTCCCAGCTGGCCGCCATAACTCATCACCGGCACCTGCTGCGTCTGGTATGGGGACTGAATGTATTCACCGTAAACCCAGCCCCTGTAGCCGTTAACGCTGACATCGCACCAGCTCCACCCCTGCACGCAGCCAACCAGATCCACCTGCACGCCGGGCTGTAAGGCCGCCACCACCGGATAGCCCGAATCGGGACCGGCACGCAGGTTTACCCCGCGGGTTACAAACACAGACGCCGCCTGCGCCAGCACAGGAAGGCAGGCCAGAGCAAACCCTAAGGCCCCCGCCGCCATTAACCTTTTCATCCCTTGTCTCCATCGCTGAAAGGCACCGTTGGAAAATCCGCTACAGCGCCCCGACTTGTGTCTTAATTCGGATCATCAGGATGAATCTGGTGCCAATTATGTCCATGTCATGCCTGAACCAAGACTGGAAGCCTGATATCCAGCATCATTCACATAGATCAGCGGGTCGGTTCAAGGGGCATGCCGGTCGGTGCCTCAGTCATCGGGGCTGTCGCCGGAGCCATCTGCGTCACACAATCGTAAACGGCTATGTTCTGGCTGTCGCTCTGCTGGTTCACATTGCGAAGCTTGGCCACGCCACCGCGTGACGAGCAATATTTACTGGCTTGATCGGTCGCCTCTTGTATCTGATCGCCACTATATTTGAGAGTGACGGAGGAACCGGTCTGGTTGAAAGCTTCCGGATCGCTGCCGCAGGCCGCCGTCATGAGCCCGCAACCCATAACGGCGCCCAGCGCCGCCATCTGTACATACCGCATTGCACCATCCTCACTTTGTGGTCGATAGGGTGTGAACGCATGAAAAGAAGGAGCGGTTCCTGTTCCCCGGTTCCACGCCCCGGCATGTGGCCCTGTGCCTTCATTGGCCCCGGGCATAAGCCATCGAGCCTTTTCTTGCATCGGAGGCGCTTTTGCGTATAGTGCGCGCTTCCGAGAAGCTCCGGTTGGAGGCTGAACGGTGCGCCGCGCGCAGTTTTGGCTGTGAACGGTAGAGCCACAATGGCTCGCGCGCTGGTGTCTTCGCTTCTTTGATGTTCCTGGGAGCCTTTCCCGCTTCTGTCTCGCGACAGGGCCGGTTTTGGGTTCAAAGGGGGCTCTGCGCCGGGGTTTCTGCGGGTATTGGAACAGAAAGGCTCATCTATGGCTCTCTACGAGCACGTATATATTGCGCGACAGGACGTGTCGCAGCAGCAGGTCGAGACGCTCACCGAGCAATACACGACCATCATCACCGAAAATGGCGGCACCATCGCCAAGACTGAATATTGGGGTCTTCGCAACCTTGCCTACAAGGTGAAGAAAAATCGCAAGGGTCACTACACCCTCCTGAACATTGATGCCCCCCATGCGGCTGTCGCTGAAATGGAACGCCAGATGGGTCTCAGCGAAGACGTTCTTCGCTTCATGACCATTCGCGTCGATGAACATGAGGCAGGCCCGTCTGCCGTTCTCCAGAATCGTGGCCGCGATGATCGTCCGCGCGGCGCCCATGAGCGTGGGGATCGCGGCGACCGGGGCGATCGCGGAGATCGTCCCCGTGATGACCGTCCCCGTTTTTCACGTCCCCGTGACGAAGATGCCAGCGCAGGAGAGGTAGCGTAATGACCACCGGAGCTTCCCCCGCACGCCGTCCCTTCTTCCGCCGTCGCAAGACCTGCCCGTTCTCCGGCGCCAACGCCCCGAAGATCGACTACAAGGA
>JAATFR010000013.1 GCA_015655095.1 Hyphomicrobiales bacterium
GAGCCGATGTCGGCGATCTTTTCCGGCGTGGCCGATTTGAAGAAAGTGTTCGAGGCCGCGCGTCTGCGCCGTTCCACGGGCCGGGGCACACTTCTTTTCGTGGATGAAATCCACCGGTTCAACCGCAGCCAGCAGGACAGTTTCCTGCCGTTTCTGGAAGACGGCACCGTCACGCTGGTCGGCGCGACCACAGAAAACCCTTCCTTTGAACTCAACGCCGCGCTGCTCTCGCGCGCGCAGGTGCTGGTGCTGAACCGGCTGGACGATGCCGCCTTGCTGAGCCTGCTGGAGCGGGCCGAGGCCTATCTGGGCCACCCCTTGCCGCTGACGGATGACGCCCGCGCCTCGTTGCGCGCCATGGCGGATGGCGACGGACGCTATGTGCTCAATCTGGCGGAGGAGGTGGCGGCGCTTGGCGCGGCCACGCCGCTCGATACGGCGGCGCTCATTGCCGCCGTGCAGCGCCGCGCGCCGCTCTACGACAAAGGCCGGGAAGGCCATTATAATCTCGTCAGTGCGCTGCATAAATCGATCCGGGGTTCGGATTGCGACGCGGCGCTCTATTATCTCGCCCGGATGCTGGCGGGCGGCGAAGACCCGCTCTATATCCTGCGGCGGCTGGTGCGCGCGGCGGTCGAGGATATCGGCCTTGCCGACCCCGAGGCGGTGCATCAGGCGCTGGCGGCCAAGGATGTCTATGATTTTCTGGGCTCGCCGGAGGGCGAACTGGCGATTTCGCAGGCTGTCGTTTATCTCGCGACGGCGCCCAAATCCAATGCCGTCTACAAGGCTCATAACGGCGCCATGCGGAGCGCGAAGGAAACGGGCTCGCTCAACCCGCCCGCCCATATCCTCAATGCGCCGACCCGGTTGATGAAGGATCTGGGCTATGGCAAGGGCTATGTCTATGACCATGAAACGGCGGAAGGGTTTTCCGGGCAGGATTATTTTCCTGAAGAGATGACCCGCCAGAGCTTTTACCAGCCGCTTGAGCGAGGCTTCGAGCGTGACATCGCAAAGCGCCTTGCCTACTGGAACAAGTTGAGACGGGAGAAGGGTGAATGAACCCCATTCTGGTGGTTGCGGCAGGCGGCGCGCTCGGCTCGGTCGCGCGCTATCTGGTCGGTGTCTGGGCGACGCGCCTGTTTGGCATCGGTTTTCCCTGGGGCACGCTTTGCGTCAATCTGGTCGGGTCTTTCGTGATCGGGCTTGTCGTCGAGCTTTCCGCCCTGCGCTTTCAGCTTACGCCGGAAACGAGACTCTTCATCATCACCGGCCTTATCGGCGGGTTCACGATCTTTTCGTCCTACGCGCTGGAAATCAGCGCGGTCATGCAGCGGGGCAATCATATCCTTGCCGCGCTTTACGCCTTCGGCTCGATCATTGCGGGCGTGGGGGCAATTTTCCTCGCTATTCTTATCGTCAGGCGGATCTACGGATGAGTGAAGTACGCGCCATCAGCGTCAAGGAAGATGAAGGCGACCTGCGCCTCGATCGCTGGTTCAAGCGTCATTTTCCGTTGCTGACCCACAGCAAGCTGGAAAAGCTGCTGCGCTCCGGGCAGGTCCGTGTCGATGGCGGCAGGGTCAAGTCGAGCGCGCGGCTGGTGCCGGGCCAGACCATCCGCGTGCCGCCGCTGGGCGACGATGAAACGAAAGCGTCTCCCAACGCCGGCCACAAGCCGATCACGGAGGAGGACGAGAAATTCATCCAGTCCCTGGTCCTGCACAAGGACAAGTCCATCATTGTACTGAACAAGCCCTCGGGGCTGGCTGTGCAGGGGGGGACAAATACCGAGCGTCACCTTGATGGCCTTCTGGATGCGCTCCGCTTCGATGCCGCCGAGCGTCCGCGCCTCGTTCATCGCCTCGACCGCGACACCAGCGGCGTGCTGGTGATCGCGCGTACGCTCAAGGCCGCCAATGCGCTTGGCAAGGCTTTCAAGCACAAGGACGCCTGGAAGGTCTACTGGGCATTGACCGTGGGCCTGCCCTCGCCGCGCCGGGGTACCATTGATCTGGCGCTGGCGAAGCAGGGCGGTCTCGGGCGCGAGCGGGTTCATGCCGCCGAGGAGGGTGACGAGGACGCGAAGGAGGCGACGACCCATTTTGCCACGGTGGCGAACGCAGGCCAGCGCCTTGCCTGGGTCGCCTTTATGCCCCTGACGGGACGCACCCACCAGATCCGCGCCCATGCCGCCTATTTGCGTACGCCGATTGCGGGCGACGGCAAATATGGCGGGGCGGACGCCCATCCCGGTGGCGAAATCCCGCGCCAGTTGCATCTTCATGCCCGCTCGATCGATATTGCCCATCCAGATGGCGGCTGGTTGCGCATTGAGGCGCCGCTGCCGCCACATATGCGAAAAAGCTGGGAGTTGCTGGCCTTCGACCCGGAAGATGACGGCAATCCTTTCGCGGAGTTGCGCGGATGAGTGAAAGGAAACTTGTTCTCTTCGATTGTGACGGCACGCTGATCGACAGCCAGCACATGATCGTCGCGGCGATGAACCATGCCTTCGCGAAGTCGGGCCTTGCGCCGCTGCCGCGCGCCCGGGTGCTGTCGATTGTGGGGTTGTCACTGCACCAGGCGGTGATCGCGCTCATGCCCGATGCGGCTCCTGCGCTGGTCGAGGCCGTGTCGGCGGGTTACCGCGACGCCTTTTATGAGTTGCGCAGCCGTCATGATCTCAGCGAACCGCTATTCGAGGGCATTCTGCCGCTGCTGGAGGCGCTCGCGGCCCGGGGCGATGTCCTCATGGGGGTCGCGACCGGGAAGACGCAGAAGGGGTTGCAGAATGTGCTTCAGAACCATGATCTGGCGCGCTTTTTCGTGACCTTGCAAACAGCCGACGACGCGCCTTCAAAGCCTCATCCCGGCATGATCCACAATGCTCTTGTGAAAACCGGCGTCGCGGCGCGCGATACGGTCATGATTGGCGATACGACCTATGATGTGGAAATGGCGCTGGCGGCGGGCGCGTACGCCGTCGGCGTCACCTGGGGCTATCATCCCCGTTCGGAGCTGGTCCGCGCCGGCGCTCATCATGTGCTTCATGATCGCACCGGGCTGCTTCCCGTCTTGCAGGGCATCTGGGGCGAAGCCGTCGAGGACAGGCTGGAGGAGTCCGCCCGATGAAGTGGTTTTTTCGCGGACTGATTATTGTCGTTGTCCTGATCATAGTTGCGGTCGGGCTGATTTCGACCATGGATCTGGGGCGCTTCAAGGGACAGGTGGAAGCCGAGGCCTCGCGCCTCGCGGGCCGCGACGTCACGATTGGCGGCGAGCTTCATATAGCTCTTTCCCTTAAGCCCACTCTGGTTGTTGAAGACCTCGCCGTCGCCAATGCAACATGGGCGGGGAGCCCGAAACTGGCGACGGTGCAGCGCGCGGAAATCAGGGTGGCCCTTCTGCCGTTGTTGCATGGTGAGGTTGTGCCCGGCCTGATCGACATCGATGGAGCCGTCATCGATCTGGAGACGAATGCGGACGGGCGCGGCAACTGGCAGACGGGTGATGGAAAAAGCGATCAATCCCCGACAGGCACTGACTATCCCGCGATTCTGAACAAGTTTGGCGCATTGCATGCCAGAAATCTCGAAATCCGCTATCATGATCGCAAGGCGGACCCGACGAACACGATGGCGCTCGATGAAGCCAACCTCGTGCCGGAGGGTTCAGGCGCTCGCGTTCAGCTTAAAGGCGAGCTGGACAAGAGCACCATTGCGCTGGAAAGCCTGATCAGCGGAGCGGCGGGTGAGATTCGGCTGGATGACACCTCCTTCACTGTCGGCCAGACCAGTATGAAGGGTGATCTGGCGCTGACGGGTGCCCATGCGGGCAGCTATAAAGTTTCAGGAGACCTCAGGAGCGACCGGTTCGACCTTACGCCCATCCTGGACAATAATCCCGACAATGCCCATGTCTTCGGGCGTACTCCGCTGCCTTTCGCCCTGCTGCGGATGGCGGACGCGGATGTGAAACTGGATATTGGACAACTGAGTTACCGCAAGCTGGTGTTCGACAAGATCGATGCCCCTCTCGGTGTGAAGGCTGGCAGGCTTGATCTGCTGGTCAGGGGTGGGTACCGGGGCAGTCCCGTCTCTTTTCATATCAGGGCCGATGGCGACAGCTATGTGGTTGGGATAGAAGGGGGCAGTACTGGTTTTGATCTGGGCAAGCTGCTCTCGGATCTCGGCCTAACGACGCTCGTCAAGGCGCGGGGCGATCTGGCCGTGAAGCTCTCGGGAAAAGGCCCTTCAGTGCATGATATTGCTGCGACCCTCAGCGGCCAGAGCGAGATGGCGGCGTCGGACGGCACCATCGGCACACGGACCTTTGAGCTGGTGGCGACGGACCTTGCCCAGGTGCTGATCCCCAAGGGCAGCAACAGGCATGAAACGAAGCTCGCCTGTTTCCTCAGCCGGTTCGACTATGCGAATGGCATCGGCACCTCGCGGGCCTTTGCCTTCGAGACGAGCGACATCATCACCACGGGCACGGGCGGTCTCAACCTGCGCAGCGAGACCATGGACATGCTGCTTCAGCCCAAGCCGCGCGATCCGAGCCTGATCAGCCTTTCAACGCCGATCAGGATCTCGGGCCGACTCGATAATCCCGGTATCAGCCTCGACAATATGGGTCTGGCGCGCAAGGCGGCGGAGGTGGCGGGCAGCGCAGCGCTGACCGGTGGCATTGGCGCGATCCTGCCTCTTGTAAGCCTCGGCAACGGGGCGGCGTCGAGCGGCAATTGCGCGGTGCTGGCGAAAGAGGCGGGCAAACGTGGCGGCATTGCCGGGACGATCGAAAAGGGAGGCGATGCGGCGGGCTCAGCCGTAGAGGATGCGGCAAAGGGAGTTGGCGGCTTTTTCAATGATCTCGGCAAAGATCTCGGCAAGGCTTTCAAATGAGCGACCCGAAGGATGACGACGCCCCCTGGACCTTGTTCGATCTGGGGCTTGGGCGCGGGCAGGTGCTGGATGAGCAGGTGCCTCATCCGGGCAACCGGCCTTTGCGCTCGGGCCGCAAGCGCTTCTACAAGGAAACGGCTGCCCGGCCTGAGGGCGGCGGCTATGTTGTGACACTCGACGGAAAGGCGATCAAGACACCCGCCCGGGCTCCGCTGGTGGTGCCGACGCAGGCATTGGCCGAGGCCATTGCCGATGAATGGGGCAGGCAGGGCGAGTTCATCGACCCGCGCACCATGTGGCTGACCAAGCTGGCCAATACCGCCATCGATCTTGTCGCTCTCCGGCGTGAAGCTGTCATTGACGAGCTTCTCTCTTTTGCCGGTTCCGATCTGCTCTGCTACCGGGCCAACACCCCCGCGGAGCTTGCCGAGCGGCAGAGGCAAAGCTGGGGAGCCGTTCTTGAATGGGCTGAGACGGCGCTGGGGGCCTCGCTGGTGGTCACTGATTCCATCCTGCCGGTTGCCCAGCCGGATGAGGCGTTGGCCCATCTGCGGGCTGCTGTCGCTGAACTGGATGCGGCCCGGCTGGCGGCGCTCCACACGCTTGTAACCCTTACAGGATCGGCGCTGGTCGGTCTTGCTGTGCTCCGCCGCCGCCTCGATGAGGAGGAGGCTTTCAAGGTCGCCCACCTTGATAATCTCTGGCAACTTGAGCAATGGGGCGACGATTACGAGGAATCTGTGCGGCTTGAAACCCGGCGCGCGGAGATGGCCGAAGCGGTCCGTTTCCTGCATCTGCTCGATGACGCTACGTCATCCGCGCAACGCGTCTGAAGGGCTTGCGGGCATTGGCATTGGTTTGTTTTGAATGCTATGGAAACGCCACGAAATACAGGTGGGCGCAGAGGGAGCGGTATGAAGGAAATTCTTCGCAAGCTTGAGGAACGCCGTGCGGTCGCGCGGCTGGGTGGTGGTGAAAAGCGCATCGCGGCGCAGCACGCCCGGGGCAAGCTCACGGCACGCGAGCGCATTGCGCTCCTGCTCGATCAGGACTCCTTTGAGGAGTTCGACATGTTCGTCGAGCATGACGGCCATGAATTCGGCATGGAGAAGCAGAAGATCCCCGGCGATGGCGTGGTCACAGGCTGGGGCACCATCAATGGCAGGCCCGTTTATGTTTTCGTGAAGGATTTCACGGTCTTTGGCGGTTCGCTTTCGCGCGCGCATGCCCGCAAGATGACCAAGGTGCAGGACATGGCGCTGCGCACTGGCGCGCCGATCATCGGTCTGTTCGATGCCGGCGGCGCGCGCATCCAGGAGGGCGTGGACGCGCTCGGCGGCTATGGCGAGGTTTTCACCCGC
>JAATFR010000064.1 GCA_015655095.1 Hyphomicrobiales bacterium
GGCGCGGATCTTGCCAATCTGGTCAACGAGGCGGCGCTGATGGCGGCTCGTCGCGGCAAGCGGCTCGTCACCATGGCAGAGTTCGAGGATGCCAAGGACAAGGTCATGATGGGGGCGGAGCGCCGCTCACTGGTAATGACCGAGGAAGAAAAGAAGCTCACGGCCTATCATGAAGGCGGCCATGCGCTGGTCGCCCTGCTGACGCCTTCGTCGGACCCGGTGCACAAGGCCACGATCATTCCGCGCGGCCGGGCGCTGGGCATGGTGATGCGTCTGCCCGAACGCGACCAGCTTTCGGTGACGCGCGAGAAGATGTTCGGCGATCTTGCTGTCGCCATGGGCGGGCGGATCGCAGAAGAGATCATCTTCGGCCATGACAAGGTGACTTCCGGCGCTTCGTCGGACATCCAGATGGCGACGCGGCTGGCCAAGGCCATGGTGACGCGCTACGGCATGAGCGAAAAGCTCGGGCCGCTGGCCTATGCCGACAATGAGGAAGAGGTGTTCCTCGGCCATTCCGTGACGAAGACGCAGAACATGTCGGAAGACACGATGAAGGCGATCGATTCCGAAGTGCGCCGCATCGTCGAGACGGGCTATGAAACCGCGCGCACGCTGCTGACCGAGAATCTGGACAAGCTGCATATCATCGGCAAGGCTCTGCTCGAATATGAGACGCTTTCGGGCGAGGAGATCAAGGGCCTGCTGCGAGGCGAGCCGCCGATCCGCGATCAGGGTGCGAGCCCTGAGGACAAGGGGCCTGAATCCTCTGTGCCAAGTTCCGGCCGTCCGGTCGACAGTGGCCCCATCGGTACTGCGCCGACGCCGCTCGGGACGTAAGATTCGCCTGCGAGACTTTCCGGTCTCGCAGGTTTTTCATTTTTATACTGATGATTTTATGATGTCGATACGGCGAAGGCCCGGCTTTTGCCGTGACGTCTCAGTGTTCGCGTTCAGCGCCTTTGCGGTCCATGGACGCCAGAGCCTCCAGAATGAGCGACGGATCGACATCCGCTACATCGTGCCCGGCGTCATGGATCGCGATGAACCGCGCGCCCGGAATATGCCCGGACGTTCTCTTTCCCTGTTCAAAGGCGATGCAGACATCGCGTTTGCCATGGATCACCATGACCGGCGCATCGATGCGGCCGAGCAGGGATATGCGTTCACCGCTCGCCCGGATGGCGAGCGTCTGACGAAGGATGCCGCCCGGATTATAGGCGCGCTCCATGGAGCGCGAGACGGCGGCGGCAAGTTCTTCCCTGTGCAGCCCCAGCGCCTTGACGCCATAAAGACGAGCGCCGTTGACGCCATCCTCGACAGCTTTTTCCCGATCCGTGAAGCCCGCCATCGAACGCAGCATGGCTTCGCGCGCCAACGCTGAACACTCGATCCATGCGCTGCCATCTGACGACATGAGCGAGACCAGCGAGAGCGTCCGCTCAGGGTATTTTGCGGCAATGATCTGCGCGATCATGCCGCCCATCGAGAAGCCGATGAGATGACAGGCTGGCAGGCCGAGCCGGTCCATCAGATGGACCGCATCGTCCGCCATGTCGAAGAGCGTATAGGGAGCAGATTCGTCCGGGCCTGAGAACAGGCGCTGGCCACGCGCCAGGGCATCGGGCTCGAAAGCCGGGCCGAAGCTTGTGGAATGGCCGCAATCGCGATTGTCGAACGAGATGACGCGATAGCGGCTGGCGAGCGCCTCGATGAGAGGCTCCGGCCAGTCCACCAGCTGCATGCCGAGCCCCTGGATGAGAAGGACCGGCTCGGCACTTGCCGATCCCGCCACGCGACATGCTATCCGTACGCCTCGCTCCGGCAACTCAACCAGTTTCTCCGAGGCTTCGGCGTTCATGACGGATCGCTTGTCGGCAACGCCTGCACTCACAGACCAAGCTTCGCCTTGACGGCTGCAAGACCATCCTTGCCATCGCTGGTGGTCACGCCCTTGAGCCACGCGTCGAGATGGCCAGGTTGCTCCTTAATCGTCTTCTCCGCGGCCTTGGTGGGCGTCATGCCGCCCATCAGATGGTCCATGCCCTTGTTTTCATAAGGGATGTCGAAGGTGAGATTATTGAGCAGCGTTGCGACATTGGGGCAGGCCTGCATATAGCCCTTGCGCACCTGGGTGCTGACGGTCGCCGCGCCCAGATTTGGACCGTAATATTTGTCGCCGCCGGTCAGGTAGCTCATCTTGAACTTGTCGTTCATCGGATGGGGCGCCCAGCCCTGGAAGACGATCCATTCCTGTTTGCGGGTCTTGCGGTCGACTTCGGCCAGCATGCCCTGTTCACTGGATTCCACCACTTTCCAGCCTTCGAGGTGGAAGGTCGGATCCTTGATGATGTTGAGGGCAAGTTCGTTCGAGCCGGGCTCGATGCCGTACATCTTCTTGCCGAACTTGTCAGCGAACCGGCTCAGATCGGCGATGTCATGAACGCCGGCATCATACACATAGGTCGGCACGGCGAAGGTATATTTGGCTCCGGTCAGGTTGAGATGCACCGTCTCGACGCTGCCATCGGCCTTGTAGGGGGTGTAGTACTGGATCATGGCCGGGTCCCAGTAGCCGAGGAAGACGTCGAGGTCGCCCTGCTTCAGTCCGGCATAGATAACGTTGATCGCCAGCACGTTCGAGGAGGGCTTGTAGCCGAGCGCATCGAGCAGGACGCTTGCCGTGCCCGTGGTCAGGGCGAGATCGTTCCATCCGGGCTCCGCCATGCGCACCGCCAGACAGGAAGCCGGGTCCTCCGCGCGGGCCGGGCCCGCCGAGGCCAGAGGCCCCAGAACACTTAGTGAAAGAGCTGCCGCCAGACCATATCGCCGAAACGTCATCGAACCCTCCTTTTGCCCAATAGGACAGTTTATTGACCAACTGGTCAATTGTTGATACCCGGGGACAATCTTGTCAAGCTCTCTACGGCAGGGTTCTGCCGGGGAGGCAAGCGGAGAAAAGAATGGCGCTGCGGTCGATCAGTGAAATCAGGCGACTGGAATTGAAACAGGCCGCCTTCGAGGTCATGCAGACTGAAGGTGTTCAGGGCACAACGCTGGAAAAGGTGGCGCAGCACGCGGGGGCCGCCAAAGGCATCGTTCTGCACTATTTCAAGAGCAAGAAGCAGCTGTTCGAGCACACCATGCGCCACGCCAACAGCCTGCTGCGGGACGAGGTTGCCGCTCGGCTCAGGCGGGCGGGCTCACCTTCGGAAAGGCTCTGGGCGATCATTGAGGGCAATTTCGCGTCGGCGTTTTATTGTCATCCGGTTTGCCACGCCTGGCTGTCGCTGTGCGCCGAGGTGCCGCGCGACCGCCAGCTTGAACGTATCCAGCATGTTATCCATCGGCGGATGCGCTCAAACCTGCGTTCGGCGCTGGCGGGGCTTGCCCTGGCGGATGAAATCGACGCCATCGCCCTTGGCATCACCACGATGATCGATGGGCTCTGGCTCAGGGCAGGATTACAGAGCGGCGGCTTCGGGCAGGCGGAGGCGCTGGCGCAGATGAGCGATTATGTGCGCCATCGCCTCGGGGAAAAAGCCATGGCAGGGCGGAGCCCGGAACTGCGGGCCTTGCTGACAGATGGCATGGTGATCAGGGGCAGGTAAGCAATGAACGGGATGGGAGACGTCCCGTTTGCGTATCAGAGCTCCGCAACAATGGAGCAATGGGTGACCAGCGCGCTGAAAAAGAAGATCAGCAGCAGGATCATGACAATGCCGACGCCATACTGGGCGAAGAACCCGGCGGGCCTTGCATCGGCTCTTGATCGCCATTGTTCATTGTCTTTGGTCATGCTTCTCCGGGGCGGCTGATAAAGTCTTTATCTTGTCTTGTACGAGAATAGACCGGACCGGGAAGACTGTCGATGGCGCGGCGAGTTACGATCAAGGTGAGCGACAATTCCCTCGCGGCTGAGGTGCTTCTCGCCACGTCTGCTTCTCTGTTCAGCCCGATGCCGCCTGTGCTATGACGCCCCATGCCCATGATTTTTCCCCGATCCGCGCCGACGCTCCTCGGCATCGTCAACATCACCGAAGACAGTTTTTCGGATGGTGGCCGCTATCTCACGGCTGACAAGGCCATCGAGCATGCCCGACGGCTCTACGCCGAAGGGGCTGATGTGATCGATCTGGGGCCCGCGCCCAGCAATCCCGATGCAAAGCCCGTGGGCGCAGCGGAGGAGATCCGGCGGATCGGTCCCGTGATTGAGGCGCTGCATGGGGATGGCATCCCCGTATCGCTCGACAGCTTTGAACGCGAGACGCAGCTTTTCGCATTGTCGCGCGGCGTGGCCTGGCTCAACGACATATGGGGCTTTCCAGACAAGAGCCTCTATTCCGCTCTGGCCGGGGCCACATGCAAGCTGATCGTGATGCATTCGATTCAGGGGCAGGCCCTTGCTGATCGTCGCGACGCGCCGGAAGGCGACATGGTGGAGCGGATTTGCCGCTTCTTCGAGGCAAGGCTCGCGGCGCTGGAGCAGGCGGGCGTGGCGCGCGAGCGCATCGTTCTCGATCCCGGCATGGGCTTCTTTCTGGGAAGGGACCCGGGGATTTCGTTCGGTGTGCTGGCTCGGACGCAGGAAATCAGGGATCGCTTCGGCCTGTCGGTGCTTATCTCGGTGTCGCGGAAATCGTTTTTGCGCGCCGTTACGGGACGCGCGCCTGCTGAAACAGGCCCGGCAACCCTTGCCGCCGAGCTTCTGGCCGTGGTTCATGGCGCGGAGCTGATCCGCACCCATGAACCTCAACAGCTCAGGGACGCTCTGGCCGTGCTGGCGGCGGTGAAAGAATCGGCAATAAAAATTTAGACGCTGGCGAAGGCCCGCCGCACTATGTTCTCTCTCGATATTGCGAGTCGAGGGTGGGGCGGCAGGCTTTATCCAGACGAATGAGGATTGGATGACGCGTAAATATTTTGGCACCGACGGTATTCGCGGCGTCGCCAACAAGGCCCCGATGGATGCGGAAACGGCGCTTCGGGTCGGCATGGCCGCGGGCCGGGTTTTTACCCGGGGCGAACACCGCCATCGCGTCGTCATCGGCAAGGACACCCGGCTTTCCGGCTATATGATCGAACCCGCACTGGTGGCGGGCTTTACCTCCATGGGCATGGACGTGTTCCTGTTCGGCCCCCTGCCGACGCCTGCGGTGGCGCTGTTGACCCGCTCGCTGCGCGCTGATCTCGGCGTGATGGTTTCGGCCTCGCACAATGGTTTTGAGGACAATGGCATCAAGCTGTTCGGTCCCGACGGCTACAAGCTTTCCGACGAGGTGGAACTCGACATCGAGCACCACATGGACAATGGCCTCAAGGACGGGCTGGTCGAGCCGCGCGCGCTGGGCCGGGCCAAGCGGATCGATGATGCGCAGGCGCGCTATATCGAGCATGTGAAGCACAGCTTTCCTCGCCAGCTCAACCTTGAGGGATTGCGCATCGTCATCGATTGCGCCAACGGCGCGGCCTACAAGGTTGCGCCCGCCGTGCTGTGGGAACTGGGCGCGGATGTCGTGACCGTGGGCACCGATCCCGATGGCTACAACATCAATGACGAAGTGGGTTCGACCGCGCCGCAGCGCATGTGCGAGACGGTGCGCGAACGCCGCGCCGACATCGGCATCGCGCTTGATGGCGATGCGGACCGCCTCGTTATCGCCGATGAAAACGGCAGGGTCGTCGATGGCGACCAGATCATGGGACTGATCGCCGGGCGTTGGGCGGCGGAGGGCAAGCTTGCGGGTGGTGGCGTCGTCGCCACGGTCATGTCGAACCTCGGACTTGAGCGCTATCTGGGCGGGAAGGGGCTTTCGCTCGCGCGCACCAGGGTGGGCGACCGCTATGTGGTGGAGCATATGCGCGAGCATGGCTTCAATGTCGGCGGGGAGCCTTCAGGGCATATCGTGCTGTCGGATTTTTCCACCACTGGCGACGGCCTGCTTGCCGCCTTGCAGGTGCTTGCCGCGATGAAGCTGACCGGCAAACCGGTCAGCGAACTTTGCCATGTGTTCGACCCCTTGCCGCAGCTTTTGAAGAATGTGCGCTTCGCCGGCGGCGAGCCGCTTGGCGATGCCCATGTGGTGGATGCGATCCGCGAAGGCGAGGCGCGGCTGGGTCGCTCGGGCCGTCTCGTCATCCGCAAGTCCGGTACCGAACCGCTCATCCGCGTGATGGGCGAGGGCGATGACGCGGCGCTGGTCAAGGCCGTGGTCAATGATATCTGTTCGGCCATTCAGCATGTTGCTGCCTGAGGAATAAAGCGTGTTGCCTTCAGAAGATGAGACTGCGAATGACAATGGATCTGCATCGAACCGTGGTCGTGTACTGATCATATCGGGATCCGACTCGGGCGGCGGCGCGGGGATGCAGGCCGACATCAAGACCGTGACGCTGCTGGGTGGCTATGCCATGAGCGCGCTGACCGCGATCACCATCCAGAACACGCTGGGCGTTCAGGGCATTTTTGACGTGCCTGCCGATATTGTCCGCCAGCAGATGGAAGCGGTGCTGGATGATATTGGTGTCGATGCGCTCAAGACCGGCATGCTGCACCGGGCCGACATTGTGGAAGCGGTGGCGGAAGTGTTGTCCGACAAGGCCCCCGACGCCGCGCTCGTCGTTGATCCGGTGATGATCGCCAAGGGCGGCGCGGCGCTGCTGGAGCAGAGCGCCACCGATGCGCTGAAGCAGATATTGATTCCGCTTGCGGCCCTGATCACGCCCAATGCGCCGGAAGCCGCCGTTCTGACCGGGCGCGAGATCAATGATCTCGACGGGCAGAAGCGCGCCGCCGACGCCCTGCTTGGGCTGGGCGCGGATGCGGTGCTGATCAAGGGCGGCCACATCGAGGGCGAGACGATCTTCGATGTGCTCGCGACGGCGGAAACGCTGGAGGTTTTTTCCTCGCCGCGCATCGAGACGCGCCACACCCACGGCACAGGATGCACATTGGCATCCGCCATCGCCACCGGCCTTTCCTTCGGCCTCGACATCAGCGAGGCGGTGGCGTTGGCGCGCGAATATGTGCATGAGGCGATCCGCACTGCGCCCGGTTTCGGCAAGGGGCATGGCCCGGTCAACCATGGCCATGTGCTGGGAGTGCGCGAAGAGGCGGACTGAACCGGCGGGTTCAGCCTTGCGCCGGATTTGAACATTCACGCCTCTCAGGCAGCATAAAATCGCCATTTGACAGTCACAGGGCGGAAGCATATATCGGTCGGCGGGCTACCCCTCCCCACCGAGGGGCATCTATCTGGAAGGGATAGTTGCAACATGAATCCGACCAATAGCATCGAAACGGGCCGCCCGGCCACTCGCCCGGCCAATCCCCAGTTTTCTTCCGGCCCCTGCGCCAAGCGCCCCGGCTGGTCCCCCCAAAGCCTCAAGGACGCGCTCATCGGGCGCAGCCACCGCTCCAAGCCCGGCAAGGCAAAGCTTGTCGAGGCCATCGAGAAGACGCGCGCCATTCTGGGCGTGCCCGCCGACTACCGGATCGGTATCGTCGCGGCTTCCGACACCGGCGCTGTCGAAATGGCGCTCTGGTCGCTGCTGGGCGCACGCGGCGTCGACATGCTTGCCTGGGAAAGCTTCGGCGAGGGCTGGATCACCGATGTGGTCAAGCAACTCAAGCTCAAGGACGTGCGCAGCCTGACCGCGCCCTATGGCAAGCTGCCGGACCTTTCCACCGTCGATTTCAAGAACGATGTCGTCTTCACCTGGAACGGCACCACCTCCGGCGTGCGCGTACCCAACGCGAGCTGGATTCCCGATGACCGGGAAGGGCTGACGATCTGCGATGCGACCTCTTCCGCGTTCGCGCAGGAAATGGCCTGGCCCAAGCTCGACGTCACGA
>JAATFR010000354.1 GCA_015655095.1 Hyphomicrobiales bacterium
CAGCATCCGCATTGCGTGCTGCTGCTCGATGAAATCGAGAAGGCGCATCCCGATCTCTTCAACATCCTGTTGCAGGTGATGGATCATGGCAAGCTGACGGACCATAACGGCAAGAAGATCGATTTCCGCAATGTGGTCCTGATCATGACGACGAACGCAGGTGCTGCGGATATGGCTAAAAATGCGATTGGTTTCAGCCGCAGCAAGCGCGAGGGAGAGGACGAAGACGCGATCAAGCGCCTGTTCACGCCTGAGTTCCGCAACCGGCTCGACGCGACGATTGCTTTCGGGCACTTGCCTGCGGGAGTGATCTCGCGGGTTGTCGAGAAGTTCGTGCTTCAGCTTGAAGGACAGCTTGCAGATCGCCACGTCACGATCGAGCTGTCGCCTGAAGCCAACGCATGGCTTGCCAGCCGGGGTTATGATGAGCAGATGGGCGCACGCCCGCTTGCCCGCGTGATCCAGGAATCGATCAAGAAGCCACTGGCCGACGAAGTGTTGTTTGGCAAGCTCATCAAGGGCGGTCACGTCCGCGTGGGTGTTGCAGAAGAAGGCGACAAGCTGGTGTTCGACATCGAGGAAGCGGCACCAAGGCGCAAGGACTCAAAGCGCCGGGAGCCGAAGGGTCCTGGTGGCGATGGCGGGGTGCCCTTGCCCAAGGTGCCGGAACTGGCGGAGTGATTCTCAGCCTGTGACGGATAAAATCACGGAGCCCGGTTCTGGAGAGATCAGAGCCGGGCTTCACAGTTTCAGCCTTTTCCTTTTTATTCCTGGCCGGTTGGTTTCATGCGATTTTCGAGTGCGCTTTTATCAGGGTTATGTCTTTGTCTGGTTGCGGGGCTGGGCGGTTGCTCCACCGTTTCATCGGGCTTTTCATCCGTGACGTCGATGGTTGGGTTGGGTGGTGACACGCCCGAAACCAGCGCTCCAGACACCAGCAAAGAGGGAAAGCCGCAGGAGCAGACGGAAACCCCGGCTACGTCGACTGAGCCCGACAAGAAAGTTTCTCCCGCGGCTGTGCCATCCATCCAGCCATCGATAACGCTCCGACGTCAGGATATGCTTTATCCCCGCGCTTTCAGCGATGACCCCGCCCTTGTCGATCAGGCGGGCGTGCCGCCGGATGTGCGGAGTTCGGTGATAAGAGCGCTTTCAAAACCGGATCTGGTTGCAGCCGAACGGGCGCGATTTGCCAAGGATGCGGTGGTTGTTTCCGCACCTTATGGTTGCGCCAGCCCGAAGCTTCTCTATCGAGATGCGATTTCCCCGGTCACGCGTCCTGAAACAAACGGCGAGGGAGCGACGCTCTCCATCGATAAGGCCACGTTTATCGATAGCTGGACCTTCGATCGCTGCGGCAAGGATGTCCGATTTAATTTCCTTGTGCTGATCGAAAAAAATGGCCTGTCGAAACTAACGGTCTTGCCGCCCGGCGTCAGCCTGACGGATCTGCTTTTGATGCGGGACACCTATCCGAAAATCGGCGATGCGATGAGGGGGGTGGCTGCGAAAAACGGCAAAAGCTGCAATGCGAACAGCGAAATGATCGTGGATCGAAGGCCTGCCGATGCGCCGGGTGAAACCATGAACCGTTGGAGCGAAATCTGGTCAATAGCCGGCTGCGACGGCATTACCGATCTTAAGGTGAGCTATGATCATACTGCCGCGAACGGTGCAACCGACATCAAGGTAACGCCGGTCGCACCGGGCAGTTAGGCGCTCTCGCCCAGCGCTTCAATGATGCGCGCGGCGTGATTTTTCAGTTCGCTGAAATCCGCCATCTCGCGGGCATGGAACTTCAGTTCCAGCCCATGAGCGCGCGGGATGATGTGCGTGTGGATGTGAAACACGGTCTGCCCCGCTGCCGACCCGTTAAGCTGCACGATCATCAGGCCCGGTGCGTCGAAGGCTTTTTTGACGGCGGGCGCGAGCCTCTTCACCGTCAGCGCCATGGCGACGGCATAGTCGGGCACGAGATCGAACAGGTTCTCGGCGGGAAATTTGGGGATCACCAGCGTGTGCCCTTCGGCCTGCGGCATCACATCCATGAAGGCGAGGGTCTTGTCATCTTCATAGACCTTGAAGCTCGGCATCTCGCCGCGCAAAATTTTCGCAAATATGTTGCTATCGTCATAGGCCATGGGCATCACTCGGTTTCTGATGAATCCTGTGCACTGTGTCGGAACGGCGAGTGTTCGCCAAGCACCTCGATGCCTTCCTCCACATAGCGGCGCTCGCCTTCCAGATAATCCTCGACCGCGCGGCGGAACGATGCGTTGGCGATCCAGTGGGCGGAATAGGTGTGTACCGGCAGATAGCCGCGCGCCAGCTTGTGCTCACCCTGCGCACCGGCCTCGACCCGCGCAAGGCCGCATTTGATGGCGAAATCGATGGCCTGATAATAGCAGCACTCAAAATGCAGGAACGGGTGATGCTCGATGGCGCCCCAGTTGCGCCCGTACAGCGCATCCGAGCCGATGAGATTGAAGGCGCCAGCAATATAGTGCCCGTCCCGTTTCGCCATGACCAAAAGAATATCTTCCGGCATCCGCTCGCCGATCAGGCTGAAGAAAGTGCGGGTGAGGTAGGGCGACCCCCATTTTCGGTTGCCGGTATCAATGTAGAAGGTGAAGAAGGCGTCCCAGTGATCCTCGGTGATGTCCTTGCCGGTCACCCATTCGATCTCGATGCCGTTTTCAAGCGCCTGTGCGCGCTCCTTGCGCAGGTTCTTGCGCTTTCGCGAGGCCAGCGCCTCCAGGAAGTCCTCAAACTACGCATAATTTTCGTTTTTCCAGTGAAACTGCTGGTCGGTGCGCTGTAGCAATCCGTGGTCGCCGAGCCGCTGCCACTGGCGTTCCGGCAGAAATGTGAAGTGAGCGGAGGAAAGATCATGGCGCTTTGCCAGTTCGACCACGGCGGCGAGCAGCGTATCCTCGATGGCGTCGCGATCCGGCCCTGGCCTTGTCAGCAGGCGCGGGCCTGTCGCGGGAGTGAAGGGAACGGAGATTTGCAGCTTTGGATAATAGCTGCCGCCCGCGCGCTCAAAGGCGTCCGCCCAGCCATGGTCGAACACATATTCGCCCCGGCTGTGGTTCTTGAGATAGGCGGGCACGGCGCCGATGAGATCGCCCGCCTCGTTTTCCAGCAGCAGATGCTGCGGCATCCATCCTGTCCGGCGCGTGGCTGAGCCTGATTCCTCAAGTGCGTTGAGGAAGGCATGGCGTAGAAACGGGTTGAACGGTTCGCCCTCCGGGGTCGCGCACGCGTCCCAGGCTTGCGGGGATATCTCCGCAAGGCTCTGGATGACCCGGACGACGGCGTCTTTCTGCATCAGGCAATCTCGAACACAGCGTCAACCTCCACCGCCACATTGAAGGGCAGGCTGGGCGCGCCGACAGCAAGGCGGGCATGTTTGCCGGTATCGCCAAGCACCGAAACGATCAGGTCCGACGCTCCGTTGATGACGGCTGGATGCTGCTCGAAATCGGGTGTCGCGTTCACAAAGCCATTCAGCTTGACGCAGCGCTGAACCCGCTCGAAATCGCCTTCGCAGGCAAGGCGCAACTGGGCGAGGATATTGAGCGCGCAGAGCCGCGCCGCCTGTTGGCCCTGTTCCACCGAAAGCTCGGCCCCGAGCTTGCCCTGAAATTCAAGGCCTGCGGGTCCGGCGGGCACCTGTCCTGCGATGAAAACGAGGCTTCCGGTAACCACGTAAGGGACATAGTTTCCCGCCGCGCCGCGCGGTTCCGGCAGCGTGATTTCCAGTTCCTTAAGCCTTGTTTCGATGCGTCCGGCCATTTCATTCCTCGATTTCTTGATTGCGGCCATTGAAAG
>JAATFR010000135.1 GCA_015655095.1 Hyphomicrobiales bacterium
CCAAGCGGTATCTGCGATACCCGCTCTACGCTCTCCAACATGCAAATCCTCTTCGTCTTGCCGCCGGGGAGCAGGGAGACGCTTGTATATGGTTTACGGGTTTGCACCCGATGGGCCCTGATGGCGCTGGCTTGCCGGGTGGGAAAGCCTCCCTCCGGTTTCCGGCATGGTTCATCTGAACGGAAGCGATACTATTTATCGCGTTCGCGGGCAACAAGCGACTAACAAGCATGTAAGTGCGGATTTTGGGGATTTCAGGGGCGGTTCTGCCAAAAAAGCTCTCCGCCCGGCGTCCAAAAATGGCCGGGCGGACGGAATATGTGCTATCGCGGGAAAAAGCTCAGGCAAACCGGCGCTTCAGCCAGTCCACGATCAGTGTGTTGAGCGCCTCGGGCTGTTCGGCCTGGGTCCAGTGGCCGCAGTCGGGGATAATGTGTTTTTCGAGGTCGGCGATATAGTTTTCCATGCCGTTGGTGGCCTCGGGCCGCAGCACGATATCGTCGGCAGCCGAGATCATCAGGCAGGGCACGTCGATTTTGGTTGGCAGATCGGCGCTGTTTTCCCAGTTGCGGGTGAAGTTGCGGTACCAGCCGATGCCGCCTTCAAAGCCGGTCTTGCGGAAGGCGGCAGCGTAATAGGCCAGTTCCTCCTTGTTCAGCAACTGGATGCCACCCCAACTGTCCTCGGGGGCCTTGAAGCCATTCAGGAAGGCGAAATTCTTGAACTCGGCGGGCAGAGCGTCAAATTCAGCAAGCGTCATCCCGGATTTGCGGTACCAGAAGCGCATGGAGCGCTCGATGTCGGCGTCCAGCAGCTTTTCCGCCTAGCCATATTTCTGGAAGAAGACAATATACATATCCTCGCCATAGAGATGGCGCATCCCGGCGATCGGGTCGAAGTTGCCGCGAGGCATGTAAGGCGTGTTGACGCCGATAACGCCTGCCACCCGGTCAGGGTGGCGCAACGCCATCTGCCAGACGACCATTCCGCCCCAGTCATGGCCGCAGAAAATCGCCTTGTCGATCCCGAGCGCATCCAGCATCCCGGCCATGTCGTCGGTCAGGTGCGCAATGTCATAGAGCGGGATTGCATCTTGCCCCCTGGGGCCGCCGGTGTTGCCATAGCCGCGCTGGTCCGGCGCGATGGCATGGAACCCCGCCGCAGCGATGGCCGGGATCTGGTGTCGCCATGAATAGGCGAGTTCGGGAAAGCCGTGGCACAGCACCACGGGCGTTCCCTGCCCCTGTTCGTAGACAGCCATGTTGAGGCCATTGGTCTTGACATAGCGTGGTTCAGGAAATGACATCCGAGCGCTCCCGATTTGCATATTTTGTTCTGATTTATCGCAACAGTTCCGGCGGATTCTTCAAATCGCCTTGAGCCTCTGGCTGTCGGCTGTGGCAGAGAGGCCGATCCGCGCGAAAAGCTGGTCGCGGCGGGGGCCGATGTTTGCGGGATAGTATTTCGCGTTGAGCCATTTTCCCCGCGCCCAGTACATCAGTATCCGGGCAAAGTTTGCAGGTTCTTTCAGCCATGCGTTCGGCGATTCCATCATATGGAAGGCTCCCATGGCCCGGCGCATCAGGTCCACATTCGCGCGGGTCGCGATCACGACGCCATCCTCGATGAAGCTTTTGATCAGGCGGGTCTTGAAACGGGGTTTGTAATCCGGGTCGAGGGTGTTGCGGGCTCTTCTGATGGCGGTCTGATCCTGGCTGACCATGCTGTCGTAGAAGGGCCGCAACTCGCGTGTCACCCCTTCATGATAAAGCCGCGCACGAACGGCGGGGTCATCGCTGGCGGTCAACGCATCGCTGAGCAGATGGGCTGAAATGGCGGCAAATGAACAACCCCGGCCATAGAGCGGGTTGGTGCGGATGACGCAATCACCGACCGGGAAATAGTTCAGCACCTTCGGCTGGTCGTCCTTAACCATGTGGCGCCAGCGGCTGATGAGTTCGCCCATGCCGAACACGCGGCTTGCGGGCTCAGAGCGTGTGAGATCGACCCAGGGGGCCATGCCGGGCATGCTCAGGCATATCCTGTCGAAAGCCGACGGGTCGACGGCGGCCTTGCGCAGCTCCATCTCGATTTCCGGGATGGCGAGCGTCACCGAGAAGCGGCGGTTGTCTGCCGGGAAAATGCCGAACTTGATGTAGCCCAGATCGCCGCTCGTGGGGGAACTGCCGCGGGCGGGCTCATCCTGGCCGTCGTGCAGCCTGTAGTGGCGGGTGAAATAGAGGATGCCTGCCGGTTCGGTTTCTTCCTCAATTTCCAGCCCGGCCTCCTTCAGCCAGTCCATGGCGGGAGCGTTTTTGCCGCTTGCATCGACGATGAAGTCCGGTTGCCATTCCTGTTTCGTGCCGTCGGCAAGGTCGGCGCTCACCCCCGTGACGATGATCTGCCCCGCGTCGTTGCGGCGGGTCTCAAGGCCGCGCACCTTTACGTTGGGCTCGATCCTGACATGGGGCAGGCGCTCGACAAACCGGCGCATGATCAGTTCAAGCGTGGTGCGGCGGCTGGTCAGTATGTTGAGATTGTCGTCGCTGGGCCGCGGGGTGAAACGGGTGCGGCTGACTTCGGGGATTATGTTCTCGAAAGGCAGAATGCGGCAACCCGCGGACAGCAGATCGCCCAGCAGTTCCGGATATTTGTCACGGATCAACACATAGAGGCGAGCGAGGAAAGCGTGGCTGTGGCGCACATGGCCTACGCCCGAGTGCTGCCAGTTTTCAAACACGTCGTCGGGCGAGGTGTCCGGCGGCGGCGGGTCCCGGTCGAGCACTGTTACCTCAAATCCTGCATGACCAAGCGCCATGGCCGACATGAGGCCGCCGATACCTGCGCCTATGATGATCGCTTTTTCAGCCATAAGGCTTCTCGCTCCCCAAAACCATACCGTGGTATGGGAAAGATAGGGGCAGGTTGCGGCACCGTCCAGTCTAACAGCGTAGAAAGGTAGATAATTTTTACGACTTTGGATTTGCGCGTCAGGGGGAGGGCGGCAGGCGCAGGGCGCTGAGCGCGATCAGCGCCCATCCGGCCAGAAACGCCACGCCGCCAAGCGGTGTCGCCAGCACCAGCGCCCGGCTGCCCGTGATCCCCAGAAAATAGAGCGAACCTGAAAAAAGCACGATGCCAAGCAAAAATGCCCATCCGGCTCCCTGGGCCAGACCGGAGCTTATCTGGGATGTAAGCCATGCGACGATGACGAGCGCCAGCGCATGGTACATATGGTAGCGCGCGCCGGTCTCGAAGATCGTGAGGTCGGCCTCCGGCACCTTGCCCTTCAGGCCATGAGCGGCGAACGCGCCCAATGCCACGGCCAGAAAGCCATTGGCGGCCGCGATAAAAAGCCAGAATCGCATGGGGTATCTCCTGTCCTGTCGAATATTCCCGCTTGCTATGGCAAGCTTCGTTCATCCGCGCAAAAATAGACGCTAACAAAAGACAAAGCGGCCTTTAAAGCATCATTCCGCCCGCCTACCATCTGGTGATTCGCTCTTCATTCAATCTTTGCGTTCCAGTTCCCTCAAGGAGATGTTCATGGCTGTGAAGCCCCGCACCGACCTCAAACCCAACACATTTGAGTTTGAAAACGAACCCCTCGTGTCGCCCTCCGGGTTCCGGGAATATGATGCGCGCTGGCTCTTTCCTGACCAGATCAACCTTGTTGGAGTGCGTGACCTCGGGCTGGGGCTGGGTACGCTCATTCATGAGCTTGGGGTGCGTCCCGCCATTTCGGTCGGTCATGATTTCCGTTCCTATTCGCTTTCCATCAAGAACGCGCTGATCGTCGGCCTGATGGCGGCGGGCTGCGAAGTTTATGACATCGGCCTTGCCTTGTCGCCGGTCGCCTATTTCTCGCAGTTCGCGCTCGATGTGCCTTGCGTCGCCATGGTGACGGCGAGCCACAATGAAAATGGCTGGACCGGCGTGAAAATGGGTGCCGAGCGTCCGCTCACCTTCGGACCGGAGCTGATGACGCGTCTGAAGGACATTGTGCTGGCGGGGGCTGGCAAGGAGCGGGCAGGTGGCCGCTATCATGCGGTCGACGGCATGGCGCGCACCTATATCGAGGACCTCATCAGCAAGTTGAAGCTCAAGCATCCCCTCAAGGTGGTGGCGGCCTGCGGCAACGGCACGGCGGGCGCTTTCGCTCCGAAAGTGCTGGAAGGCATCGGCGCCACTGTGATCCCGCTCGATTGCGAGCTGGACTATACTTTCCCGCGCTACAATCCAAATCCGGAAGACATGGAGATGCTGCACGCGCTTGCCCATCAGGTGCGCGAAAGCGGCGCGGACGTCGGCCTCGGCTTTGATGGCGATGGAGACCGCTGCGGCGTGGTCGATAATGAGGGTGAGGAAATCTTTGCCGACAAGGTGGGGGTGATGCTTGCCCGCGACCTCTCGGCGCGCTTCCCCGATGCCCAGTTCGTGGTGGATGTGAAATCGACCGGGCTCTATCTCACCGATCCGGTGCTGATCGCCAATGGCGCGAAGACGGATTACTGGAAGACGGGCCACTCCTACATCAAGCGCCGCTCGCATGAGCTTGGCGCGCTCGTCGGCTTCGAGAAATCCGGGCATTATTTTTTCAACGCGCCGCTCGGACGCGGCTATGATGACGGCCTGGTTTCAGCGCTTGCCGTCTGCGAGATGCTCGACCGCAATCCCGGCAAGAAAATGTCCGACCTGCGCCGCGATCTTCAGCAGACATGGGGCTCGCCGACCATGTCGCCCTACTGCGCCGACGAGGCCAAATATGATGTCGTCGACCGCATGGTCGCCTATTTCGAGGACCAGAAGGCGAAGGGCGGGAAGCTGATCGGCCAGAACATCCGTGATCTGGTCACCGTGAACGGCGTGCGCGTCGTGCTTGAAGACGGGACGTGGGGGCTTGTCCGGGCCTCATCGAACAAGCCCGGCCTCGTCGTCGTGGTCGAAAGCCCGACGTCCGAGGCCAATATGCGAGGCATCTTCAAGGAGATCGATACGCTGCTCTCGGCTCAGCCGGAAGTGGGCGAATACGACCAGAAGATATAAGCCTCTCAGGCGGCGGCCAGCGGATGGGGCAGCTTGCGCCGCTCCGCTGCGTCCCGCATGAACGCCCAGATGCGTCGGTCCAGATCGGTCGCATCCGGGCCTTCAAGCTCTTCCACATGGCTATGCAATTCGATCAGGAGCTGCTTGAGAGTTGCGTTCGTCCGGTCGAGGTCGCTGATACGCAAGGACGCCTCCTCGCCGACCGAGGCTTCCTCCAGACGGCGCGACAGGGCGCTGTCCCCTAGTCCGGGGGCCGCGGCGGCGAACAGCGTCCGCATTTCCCTGTTCTCCGTCACGCGCACCTCGGCGCCGCGTTCATATTCGGTGCCGGCCATGGACATCATCATGGCGATGACGCTGGTCGAGCCGATCAGATATTCACTGCCGAGTGCGGGAGCGATCTGCCCTATGAGGGTGCCGAAAAACGTCTGCATGACGTTGCTGACATGAGGGGTCATGAGCGCGCCCTTTCCACAAGTTCCGAGACACGGTTGACCAGCAACCGGTTATGCACATCGGTGCAGTACCAGCTCGGGAAAGCCAGCACGGGGTCGAGATTATTGCCGACGGCGAATTCCTTGCCGGCTGAAATCCAGATGGCGAGCCCCTTCACCGCATTGAAAATCTCCCACCATGTGAAGGCTGCGGGGTCGATCTCAAGCCCGCTATGATCGCGCCAGATGCGGAAGGCTTCCTCACGCGCGATAAGGCCTGCGGGGCGGTCATAGTTGCCGAATGCCCAGAGCGGATCGGCGGCCCAGGCCAGATCCTCGAGCGGGTCGCCCAGATGGCACATTTCCCAGTCGAGAACGGCGCGGATGTCGCCTTGCGCGTCATAGAGGAAGTTGCCGGTGCGGTAATCGCCGTGAACAACCGAAATTTTCTGGGCGGGTGGCGGCGGATTGCGCTTGAGCCAGCGAATGGCGGCCCTGGCAACAGGCTGGGGTTCCAGTTCGTCCTCGTCGATCACCGCTTCCCAGGCGGTTACTTCCTTTTTCCAGACATCGGCTGGCTCGACCCACTCCATGGTGTCGGCAAGGCCGATGACCCTGGGCTCCTGCTTTGCGATGGTGCCGAGGTGGCGCCAGAACTGCTCGCCGATCTTGGGCGCAAGCGCGCCATAGGGATCGGGACTGAAGGCCGAACCTGATGCGCAGTCGCGGATTTCCTCCATCACGAAGAAGGGGCGGTCGAGCCAGGAAAGATCCGTCTCAAGATAGAGGGGTTCCGGCACTGGCAGACCCAGCGGATGGAAGGCGCGATAGGCGTTATATTCAAGATCGCGCTCGGTCTCGATCAGGCTGGCCACGGGGTCGCGGCGCAGGATGAGGCCGCGTTCTGTTTTACTGCCGTCTTTCGTCCATGAAGCCCGCACCCGATAGGTTTCACGGCTTGCGCCGCCGTGGATGCGGGACAGGCTGGCGACGGCGATATTCGATGCGTCAGGCATCTTGTGCTGGAGATAGGCCGCGAAGCGGCCTGCAATATCCTCCATGGGTGTCCTCGCTTTTATTTTTAATTTTATGTTCCGGTTTGCGCGCCGGATATGTCTGCCCGGGCAGCAAGCACCCTCAAGGGGCCATGTCCAGCACTTCCCTGAAGCCGGAAGGTTTGTGCGGCCCGATAATGAGCTGTTCGAGCACGCCAAAGCCGTGTCGGACGGAACCATCCGGCAATGTCAGCTCCGCTTTCGTGAAGGCTTGAATATGCAGGTTGGGCGGGATGCAGTTTTTAATATCGGCGGTCCTGAATTCATCATAGCCGACCACAAGCTCGCCCTTGTGCATGCCGTGGCCCCAGTCGGGGTTTCCATAGCCGAGACCCTGCATATAGAAAGTCCATTGCGGGGTCAGCTTGATGCTGCTTTCACCGCCGCCCTTGTGCTGGAAATGGATCGTCGCGCCAGTCGCATGGCGCGAGCCGGACTTGAACTTCAACTCCGACCAGGCTTTCCCGATATGCTCCGGCTCGGCATCGCCAAGCCCGGCCATGATGCCTGCCTGATTCCAGGCTTGTCCGTCGGCGTCGTCGTTGACGTGATAGAGCGTGATCCGGTCCTCGAAATTCAAAGGCGCCCACAGCCAGTAGAATTGCTGAGGCATGGCGGGCGCCATCGGCTGGGCGTCGGGGCTGCCGATGGGGCGGACGCCCCATGAACGATCTCGGGTGCCGACGAAGCGGTCCGGCGTGATCTCGATGCGCTTGCCGTCGATCTCGATCCAGCCCTCATAGGTTCCGTTCTGGGTCAGACGGGTGATGTCCATCAGGGTGCGCGGGCCATTGCGCCAGGTGAAACGCGGCTCCTTGATCGGCAGGGCGCGGCTGCGAAACAGCAGGTCCGCCTTGAGGCCGTGAGGATTGTCGCCGATGCGGACCCGGAGCGCGTGAAGCGGCTCGACGACCTCGATCTGGATCGGGCCGACCTGCGTGTCCAGCCGCTCCATGTTCAGCCAGCGCGAGCCATGGAGGTTGCGCTGGACGCCGTCATGGACCACACAGAATGAGCCGTCCATGATGTTGAGGTGGGGATAGACGCCGAAGGCGACGGCGAAGAAAGTGTCGCCCTCGCTGTTGTAGCCATTGAAGAAATAACGGTCGTAGAAATTGCGGTCCGTGCCGGCGAAGGCAATGGGCTCAGGCGTTTGATGAATGGGGAAATCATCGGCCTTGGTAAGCATGGGTGTCTCCCTGAAACTGCGCGATTGGGGCTTTGTGCCCTCCGCGTTTTTGTTGGGAGGAGAATGCGGGCAAGGCCTGGGTGGGTCAACCGGACCGGGGAAAGCGTTACGGCGTTAACCCTGCGGCAGGAAATGAATTAAATTCCCCGGATGGAGGCGATTGGTCGTCTATGCCTGGCGCTGCAGGTCATTTGTCGTTTGTGCGGCATTGCGTCATTGTGAGTCGTGACATCTTGATGCCATGCGGCAGGTATTTACTTGTGATATGGTAGAAGAAGTCTGATTAGACGTGACAATATGTGAATTAATGCTGGAGCAGCGATTTGGCCGACGACATTCCAGTCCCCTTTGCGGTTCCCGCGGAGCTTCAGCTCCCGCGGTTCGAGCCCGGCTGGGTCTGGCTTGTTGGCGCGGGGCCCGGCGATCCGGGCCTGTTGACGCTTCACGCCTTCAATGCGCTGCGGCAGGCCGACGCCATCGTCTATGACGCGCTGGTCGATGAGGCGGTGCTGGAGCTTGCCGGTCCCCGTGTGGAGCGCATCTATTCCGGCAAGCGCGGCGGCAAGCCAAGCGCCCGCCAGCGCGATATTTCCACCCGTCTGGTGGAGCTGGCCCGGCAGGGCAAGCGTGTGCTGCGTCTCAAGGGCGGCGATCCGTTCGTGTTCGGGCGCGGCGGCGAGGAGGCGCTGGCGCTGGTCGATGCGGGCATTCCGTTCCGCATCGTGCCCGGTGTCACCGCCGGCATCGGCGGGCTCGGTTATGCAGGCATTCCCGTCACACACCGCGACATCAACCATGCGGTCACCTTCATCACCGGGCATACCTCGGAAGGCGAAGCGCCGGAGCATCTGAACTGGGAGGCCATCGCCAAAGGCTCGCCGGTCATCGTGCTCTATATGGCGCTCAAGCATTTGCGCCGGATCGCCGCGCGTCTGGTCGAGGCGGGGCGTGACCCTGCCGAACCCATGGCGCTTGTCCGCAATGCCACGCTGGCTGACCAGAGCGTGCTTGAAACCACGTTGGGCGCGGCGGCCGACGATGTGGAGCGCGCGGGCTTCAACTCGCCCGCCATCATCGTTATCGGCGAGGTGGTGCGCCTGCGCCCGGCGCTCGATTGGCTCGGCGCGCTTGAAGGCCGCATCCTGCAAGCCGATCCGTTGGGATCGCGCCGCAAGCAGGAAAGCGCCTGAGCTTCAGTTTTCCCCTGTTTCCGCCCGCTCTCTTTTCATCCGCTCTGGCAGTCCGGCCATAATGGCGAGGCGTTCTCGTTCGCCCATGGAGCCCCAGCGGGCGATCTCGTCCAGCGTCCGCCCGCAGCCCCGGCACAGATTCTGGTCAGGCGTCAGTTCGCAAATATCGACACAGGGGCTGGAGATCGTCACGGATGCACCATCAGCCCGGCGATGAGAAAGGCGACTTCAGCAGCCTGCTGGGTTGCTCCCAGCACATCCCCGGTCTGTCCGCCGATCTGGCGATGGGCGAGAAAAGCGACCGTCGCGCCTGCACCAAGCGCCGCGACGATACCCATGACCGCCGACACGGGGTTGACCGCGAGGAAAACAATGACCCCCGTCGCGACCATGGCCTGAAGTACGGTGACCTCAAGCGGGCGGCCCGCTCTTGCGCTGGCGCCTTCGGCGCGGGCGGGAGGCACCAGGTGCTGGACGATGATCGCGACACAGCGCGACGCGGCCCCGGAGGCGATCAGTACATTGATGACGATGGAGGCCCCGCCGGTGCCGCCGCCATCCAGCCGCGCATAGGCCGTGATGAGCGTGAACCTGAGCAGCAGGGAGCAGATGAGGGCCGCCGAGCCATAGGTGCCAAGCCGGCTGTCGCGCATGATTTCGAGCTTGCGCTCCCGGTTCCAGCCGCCGCCGAAGCCGTCCGCCACATCGGCCAGACCATCCTCATGGAAAGCGCCCGTGATCAGGAGCAGGGCGGCAAGCGTGATCGCCGCCGACACATTGACCGGCAGGCCGAGCCAGGCGCTGAACCAGTAGACGAGCCCGCCCAGCAGCCCGATGATCGCGCCCGCGATGGGAAAGGCGCGCGACGCGATGGTGAGCGGGCGCTCCTTGAAGAGCTCGACGGGCACACTGAGCGGCAGCCGGGTCAGGAAGGTGAGCGACACCAGAATGTCGTCGACGAGGCGCGCGGGATTGACGTCCCGCCAGTCGCGCGGCGCGCCCGGCGGCTGATCCGCCTCGTCATCACCGTTTAGATGTTTCCTTTGCATGAGGAGGCAAGGTATAGGGTTTGCGCCGGAGCGGCACGTGATTTTGCATGTCGTTTCCGCGCCATCGCCGATCCGTCATCCCCGAGGAGGTTCCGTTGGACCCTGTCGCCCCCAGCAATCTGTCTGGTCTTCCGTTCGATGATATCCGGGGCCTGCTGGAGCGCTTGCCGCTGGCGGACGAGGACGCCATGGCCGAGGTGCGCGCCCGCAACGCCCAGTTGACGAAGCCTGCGGGCAGCCTCGGGCGGCTTGAGGAGATCGCGGAATGGCTCGCGGGCTGGCAGGCGAGTCCGAAGCCCGCCGTTACTCGTCCCCTGATCGCGGTCTTCGCCGCCAACCACGGCGTCACGGC
>JAATFR010000279.1 GCA_015655095.1 Hyphomicrobiales bacterium
ACCTTGTAGACGACGCCATCAATGTCATAGCCGAGCGTGGCGCGCATCTCGCCGATTTCGCGGTAGAAAGCGAGCAGTTCCGCCGCCGAGCGGCAGCGCCGGAACAGGGGATTGGTGACAAAGCCCCACCGGCTGAAGGCTTCCATGATGCCCGATTGCATCTCGGCGGGAAACTCGCTCACCTCGCCCCAGGCATAGGCGAAAAAATGGAGCGGACGGCCTGCGGTTATTTTCGGATCGAGCTGGCGCAGTGACCCCGCCGCCGCGTTGCGGGGATTGGCGAAAGGCGGCTTGCCATCCGCCAGTTGACGCCCGTTCAGCGCCTGAAAATCCGCATGCGCCATATAGACCTCGCCGCGCACCTCGAAGAGCTCCGGCACGTGGCTCCCCTTCAACCTGCCGGGTATGTCGGCGATGGTGCGCAGATTTTCCGTTATGTCCTCGCCCTCGCGCCCGTCGCCGCGCGTGGCTCCCTGCACGAAGCGGCCCTTCTCATAGCGCAGCGAGGCGGAAAGCCCGTCGATCTTGGGTTCCGCCGTCACGATGATTTCATCATCCGGCCCCAGACTCAGGAACTTCGCGATGCGATCCCAGAAGTCCGTGACGTCCTGATCGTCAAAGGCATTGGAGAGCGAGAGCATCGGCACGCGGTGAACGACCTTGCCGAACGCGCTTGAGGGCGCCGCGCCGACCCGCCGCGACGGGCTGTCATCGCGGACAAGAGCGGGGAAATGCGCTTCTATCGCCTCGTTGCGGCGGCGAAGCGCATCATAGTCCGCATCGGATATTTCCGGGTCGTCATGCTGATGATAGGCGGCATCATGATGGCTGATCTCGGCCGCAAGGCGCGCCAGCTCCTCGCCCGCCTCCGCTTGCGTCAGACCCTCGGGCGGTTTCGCGGCGATCTTGTCGGGCGCGCTCACACGTCGCTCCTGATAAGCCGATCGGCTGCCGCGCGGGCTTCGTCCGTGATGGTCGCGCCCGCGAGCATGCGGGCGATCTCCTCGCGCCGCTCGGCCGCGTCCAGCGTTTCGATGCGGGTGGCGAGGCGCGCGCCCTTCGCATTGTTTTTGGAGATGCGGTAATGATGACCGGCCCGGGCCGCGACCTGCGGCGAATGGGTGACGACAAGTATCTGGGCACTTTTGGCAAGGGCGGCGAGGCGCAGGCCCACCGCCTCGGCTACCGCGCCGCCAACGCCTGAATCGACTTCATCGAAAATGAGCGTGGGGGCCGTGCCGCGCGACGCGAGCGCGACCTTCAGCGCAAGGATGAAACGCGAAAGTTCGCCGCCCGACGCGATCTTGATGAGCGGGCCCAGCGCCGCACCCGGATTGGTGGCGATGAGAAAATTGACCTTGTCGATGCCGTCGGGCCCGCCGCCTTCCTCAAGGCTGACCACGGCGGTCTTGAAGGTGGCCTTGTCGAGCTTGAGCGGCTTCAGTTCCCGGGCGACCTCGGCGTCGAGCCTGACGGCGGCCTTGATGCGGGCGGCGGAAAGCGCGCGGGCGGCTTCTTCATAGGCCTTGCGGGCGGCAAGAGAGGCGCTCGCAAGCTGTGCGCGGCGGGTTTCGCCATCCTCGATCTCTTTCAGATCTGCGCGGTATTGCTCAGCAAGCGGCGCGAGGCGATCCACCGTGACCTTGTGCTTGCGGGCCGCCGCACGCAGCGCGAAAAGCCGCGTTTCGACATGCTCAAGCCGCGCCGGATCAAACTCCAGCGCACGCATGGCGCGTTCAAGTTCATCGCGCGCCTCGCCCGCCTCGTTGAGCGTGCGATCAAGCGCTGCTATCGCATCATCAAGACGGCCCGCCGCATCGGACGCGGCGCGCGCCAGACGGCGCAGTGCATGGGTGAGGCCCGCCTCAAGCCCGCCATTGCCGGAAATCATGTTCTGCGCCTCGACGAGATCGCCCGCGATTTTTTCCGAATGCATCATCAAGGTCCGCTCGCGCGCGAGTTCGGTTTCCTCATCGGGCTGCGGGTCGAGCGCATCCAGTTCGGCGACCATCTGCGTCAGATATTCCTGCTCGGCGCGCGCGCGCTCGATCATCGCCTCATGCTCGGCAAGTGCCTGCGCGGCGGCATGGGCATAGGCATAAAGCCTGTGGATCTCATCCACCTTCGGCTCAAGCCCGGCGAAGGCATCGAGGATGGCGCGGTGGCCGGAGGCATCGAGCAGCCCGCGCTCGGCATGCTGGCCGTGAATTTCAACCAGCAGCTCGCCGACATCGCGCAGCAGGCCAATGCTGACCGGCTGGTCGTTGATGAAGGCGCGGCTGCGACCGTCGCGCGACTGCTGGCGGCGCAGGATGATATCGCCTTCGGCATCAAGGCCATTGTCGCGCAGGTGGCTGCGGGCGCGATGCGCCTCTGGCACATCGAAAATAGCGGTGACGCTGCCATTGTCGGCGCCGAGCGCCACAAGCCCGGCATCGGCCCGCGCGCCGATGGCAAGCCCCAGCGCATCAAGCAGGATGGACTTGCCCGCTCCGGTCTCGCCCGTGAGCGCGCACAGGCCACTTGCCAGAGCAAGATCCAGCTTGTCGATCAGGACGATGTCGCGAACCGACAGACCGACGAGCATGGGCCCCTCTTAAAAGACCGAATCCCAGCTACGGCTGATCCAGGAACCCTTATCCACTTCCGGCTCGGAATGGGTGCCCTTCATCAGATTGTAGGCATCCTGATACCAGCGGCTGCCGGGATAGTTGTAGCCAAGGATGGCGGCGGCTGTCTGCGCCTCATTGCGCACGCCAAGTGCAACATAGGCTTCTGTGATGCGCTCCAGCGCCTCGGGCGTGTGGGTCGTGGTCTGGTATTTGTCCAGCACAATGCGGAAGCGGTTGATCGCCGCCACATATTGCTGACTGAACAGATAATAGCGGCCAATCTCCATCTCCTTGCCCGCCAGATGGTCGCGGGTAAGATCGATCTTGAGGCGGGCGTCGCGGGCATATTCGCTGGACGGGTAGCGGCGCACCACATCCTCAAGCGCTTTCAGCGCATTCTGTGTGGTTTGCTGGTCGCGGCCCACGTCCACGATCTGCTCATAATAGCAGATGGCGACGAGGTAGTAGGCATAAGCGGTATCGGGGCTGCCGGGATGGAGCGAGATATAGCGCTGCGCCGCGAGGATAGCCTGATCGTAATCATTCGTCTGGTAATAGGAGTAGGCAGCCGTCAGGATCGCGTGGCGCGCCCAGACCGAATAGGGATGCTGGCGCTCAACTTCGTCGAACTGAGGCGCAGCCTTGCGGTAGTTGCTGTCCTGCACATAGTCCATCGCCTGATTGTAGATCTGCTCGACCGGGCGCTCCTGATAGGCCAGGTCTTCCTTGCCGGAGTTGCATGCACCCAACAGCAGACTGCCCGCGACCAGCGCAATGGCTGAAAGAACGCCCGGACGGCGCCAAACCGTGCCGCGTTGAGGGATTTGTAGAACCTCACTCATGCTCGCGCGTTCCATTTCTTCTGGCCATTGCTCTGTTGCGTTCACAAAAGGACTGCTGCTCCGGATGGAGAATGGAGGCCCCCAAGCGACTCAAACCGGCCCCGATGACGGTCGAGGGCCTGAGCGTTTCTAGCTCAATTGCGCGGGCGAAGCCAGAGCAGGAAGTATCAAGGAAAACGCCGATCAGGATAAATCCGGACCGGCGTTCAAAGAGGGAACAAAATGGCTCAATCAGCCGGGATGGCAACCGGACCCATGGCCCAGACATCGTCCTGAACCGCATCCTCGAAGGTCCAGGCATCCAGATTGCCAAGCAGGGCGCGCAGCAGCCGGTTGTTGAGGGCATGGCCCGAGCGGACACCTTCATAGCGGCCGGCGATAACCGCGCCGCCGAGCGAAAGGTCGCCCAGCGCGTCGAGCAGCTTGTGGCGGACGAATTCGTCACGATAGCGCAGACCGCCCTTGTTGAGCACCTTTTCACCGTCAATGACGATGGAGTTCTCCAGTGAACCGCCACGGCCCAGCCCCATGCTCCACATCGCCTCGACATCCTTGAGGAAACCGAAGGTGCGAGCGGAAAGGATCATGTCGGCAAAAGCCGGATCGGAAACATCGGCTTCGAAGGTTTCGTGACCAATGACCGGATTGTCGAACTCGATCTCGAAGGGGAGAACGAAGCTCTGGCTGTCATCGGCATGGGGCAGGAGCGCGGCGCGCTTGCCCGCTTCCTCCACGACCACAGGCTTGAGAACACGAATGACCCGGCGGCGGGCATCGAGCGAACGCAGGCCAACCTGACGGATCAGCCGCACGAAAGGCTCGGCGCTGCCATCCATGACCGCGGTTTCGGCGCCAGACACCTCGATCACCACATTATCGAGCCCGCAGGCGGCGATTGCCGCCATCACATGCTCAATGGTGCCGACACAGTGACCGGCCTCATTGCTGATCAGCGTGGAAAGCGTGGTTTCGGTAACGCGGTCAAAACGGGCCGGAATATCCGTCACGGCGCGATCAACGCTGCCGAGATCGGTGCGGCGGAAAACGATGCCGGTACGAGCAGGAGCCGGGACGAAGCACATGCGGATTGATGCGCCGGTGTGAAGGCCAACGCCCTCAATCTCGGCACGATGCGCAATCGTCGTCTCGGCGACGCCCTGGGCGCGAACGCGCCCGGCTGTCTCAAGACCCGATATGCTGTATTCTTCCCTGCGCACGATCTCTCATCTCTCGGCTAGCCACCCCATAATCGGGAACGGCTGACATCTTTTCTCGTGATGAGATGTAGCAATCCCCCCCGTCCACAACAAATAACTCTTTCTTACGCTTTGTTACGCGCCCGCAGCATTCTCAAGCCATTGAAATAATAAAGAAAAACGCCGCCTGATCCCATCAGGCGGCGTTTCATGTTTCAAACGTTCAAAGAGCCTGTCAGGCGATCAGTTGGCCTGCCTGCGCAGGAAGGTCGGGATTTCGAGCTGCTCGTCCTCATAGCCGCTGACGAGACGGCCTTCGGCCGGCGCCACCAGGCTGGTCTGCTGGGGCGCGGAAGCGCGGGGCTCGACGCTGGGAGCAGGCTCCCGGCGTTCGGCCGGCGCTTCATCGCGATCTTCATCGCGGCTGCGGCCGAGACCGAGACGCGCAAAGAAGCCAGGTCCCTTGCGCGGCGCGCGGCCCTGATTGACCGGCATGGGCTTTGCCGCGGCAAAATCAGAAGACGGCTGCTTGTGCTGGACGCGTTCCAGATCCGAAGGGATATAGGGCGCGTTTTCAGCCTTGTTGACGACCTCTGCCTCGAAACCGTGATGATCCTGCTGATGGCTGGTGCGACGGGCGGTTTCAGCCGCCTGGGCGGCAGCCTGGGCCGCCGTGCTTGCCGCCGCCGGACGCTGCTCCTTGGGACGAAGCACCGTGACGCTTTCCGTCGCGGCAGGTCTGGTCTGCTGCGCGCCCTCTACCTCAATACCCGTGGCAACGACAGAAACGCGGATGCGGCCATCGAGCGCTGTATCGAAGGTGGAACCGACGATGATATTGGCTTCCGGGTCCACTTCCGAACGGATGCGGTTGGCCGCCTCGTCAACCTCATAGAGCGTCATGTCCATGCCGCCGGTGATGTTGATGAGCACGCCCTTGGCACCCTTCATCGAGACTTCATCGAGCAGCGGATTGGAGATCGCGGCTTCGGCAGCCTCGATCGCCCGCTTCTCGCCGGTCGCCTCGCCGGTGCCCATCATGGCCTTACCCATCTCGTTCATCACGGTGCGCACGTCCGCGAAATCGAGATTGATCAGGCCGGGCTTGATCATCAGATCGGTAATGCCCGCCACACCGGAATGAAGAACCTCATCGGCCATCGCGAAAGCGTCAGCGAACGTGGTGTTTTCATTGGCGACACGGAACAGGTTCTGGTTCGGAATGATGATCAGCGTGTCGACATAGCGCTGAAG
>JAATFR010000206.1 GCA_015655095.1 Hyphomicrobiales bacterium
CCTTATCCTCGAAACCGGGCTCGGTGGCGACTTCGATTCAACCAATGTGATCGAGCGCCCCGCCGTCACCATCATCACTCCCATTGATCTCGACCATCAGGAGTTTCTAGGGAACGGCATTGCGGAGATCGCCGCCGTGAAGGCGGGCATTCTCAAGTCCGGCACGCCCAGCGTCATCGGCCCCCAGCAGGAGGCGGCGCTGGCAGTGATTGAGGAACGGGCCGCCATCGTCGGTGCGCACCTCTTCATTCACGGGCGCGACTTCATGGTGTTTGAGGAACAGGGACGTCTCATCTATCAGGATGAAGGCGGATTGCTTGATCTGCCCCTGCCGCGCCTCGTCGGCCGCCACCAGATCGACAATGCGGGCACCGCCATCGCGGCCCTGCGCGCGGCCAGCCATTTCGACATATCCGAAGACGCCATCGAACACGGCCTGCGCGAGGTCGAGTGGCCCGCCCGGATGCAGCGCCTGACCCGGGGACCACTGGTCGAACGCCTGCCCGAGGGCGCGGAACTCTGGCTCGACGGCGGACATAATCCCGCAGGCGGACGCGCCGTCGCCCATGCGCTTGCCGACCTTGACCAGCGCGTCGAGCGGCCGCTGGTGATGATCTGCGGCATGCTTACGACCAAGGATGCTGCCGGCTATTTCAGCAATTTCACAGGCCTTGCCCGGCATGTCGAAACCATCGCCATTCCTGGCGAAAAAGCATCCTTTACCGCCGCTGCACTTGCCTCGAGCGCGGCTGGCGCCGGGCTTTCGGCGCACGCGGCCTCAAGCGTTTCGGATGCCCTCGACAAGGCGCTGCGCGCCAGCACCGGCCAGCCTCCGCGCATTCTCATCTGCGGCTCGCTCTATCTCGCCGGTCAGATTCTGCGCGACCACGGCTGATCCACCTTCTGAATTAACCTGACATTAATCATACATGCCTAGCCTCCATGGCCATATTGCTATGGAGATTTTTTAATGCGCATTCCCAAGCCCTTTATGAGCACCCTTGCCGCTGTATTTTCTACCGCAACCTTCACTCCCGCCTTTGCCGAAGGCCCCTATATCGAACTGCGCGGCGGGATAGACAGCACTCAGTCGGCGACGGCGTCTCCCTTAATTGAAGAAAGCGGACGGCCCAAGTCAAAGCTGCCGTTCAAAAAAGAGACGAAGCAAGAGAGAAAGAAAAACCCGCAGAAAAGAGTCCCCCGGATGAAGGGCGCGGGCGTACCGATCGCCGCATTCAATTTCGACAAATCCTGGAGCGGTGCCGCCGAGGTGGGTTACCAGACCGATTTCAACCTGCGCCTGGGGTTCGAGCTGGCTTATAGCAATATGAACTACAAGAGCTTTTCGGGGCTGCAGTCCACGCGCGGCAGAGCAAAGGCCCTGACCGGCTTTATCAACGCCTATTACGATTTTCCGACACACACACGTCTGACGCCCTATGTCGGCGTCGGTATCGGCTATACGGGTGTTTCCTTCAATCCCCTGCGCCTGCGCGAGGGCTCGCCGTCCAGGGGCAAAGACTGGTCCGGCGCGATGGCCTATCAGCTCATTGCAGGAGCAAGCTACAAGCTGAGCCCCTCCTGGTCGTTGACCCTTGATTACCGACACAAGCGCACCGCCGATCTGGAAATGGCCGATGCGGCCAACGTTTACGGCAAGGTGAAGCTCGTCTCGAACAGCGCCTTCGCAGGCGTGCGCTACAGTTTCTGAGGCACAAAAAGCCGACCTGCTGGATCAGGCCGGCTTTTGCATTTTCAGCGAAGCGGGGATCAGAGCGACTGCTCAATCCATTCCAGCAGCTTGCCCTTGGGGGCCGCGCCGACCTTGGTGGCCGAGACCTGACCATCCTTGAAGATCATCAGGGTCGGGATGCCGCGCACGCCATATTTGGTCGGCGTCATCGGGTTTTCGTCGATATTGATCTTGGCGATGGTGAGCTTGCCGCCGAGCGACTGGGCGATTTCCTCAAGCGCGGGGGAGATCTGCTTGCACGGGCCGCACCATTCCGCCCAGAAATCGACGAGAATCGGGCCGTCGGCGTTCAGAACGTCCTGCTCGAAGGAGCCATCGGTCACTTTCGTGGTGGATTCGGACATATTTCACCCTTTCCGCCGACCGGGGATAAAAACGTCCTCGCGGCGGCAATCATTGCGTATGGGGTGAATCTAGGAAGCCCCTCCCTCAGCGTCAAGGCAGCGTCCCCCATGTCGCGCCCGTTCAATGGCTTTTCAGCAGATTGTCCAGCATCGCCCCGTCCAGTTCCATGAAACGGGGACCGTCGGTCCAGAGCAGGGCGGCGCGCACACGGCGGTCTGGATAAATCCGCGCCAGCAGCGCCCGGTAGGCCGCCATCTGCAACAGATAGGCATCCGGCACTTTCGGCGGGCATATCCCGGTCTTGAAGTCGATCACCAGCACTTCCCCGGGCAGAATCCTGAGCCGGTCCACCTGCCCTGAAATCACCACCCGGTCGCCGCGCAGCCCGATTTCACCGACCAGCGGCACCTCGGCGCGCGAATCATTGTCAAAGAAGGCCGCGAAGGCCGGGTTTTCCAGCACCGCGAGCACCGCACCCAGAATCCCGGCCTGTTCCTCAGGCGAGAGCGCATGGGCGGGGAGCGCCAGAAACCGGTCGGCCGCGGCGCGGCGATGCCCGGTCGCAAGGCCCGGCAGCATCTGGAGCAGCCGATGGATCAGTCGGCCCCGGAGAAAGCGGCGTGGATCGTCACTGGCCAGCGGCGAGGACGCGGGCGGCTCCACGCTGTCGCCGAGCGGCAGGCGCGAGGGCGTGAGCGGGCGCGTCGGCGCCGCCTCATAGGGAGCGGGAGAGAGCACCCAGCCCGGCAGGGCGGCCACATCCCTCTCGGCTGCCTCCGGTTTCGGCTCAGGCGTGCGGCGCTGCTCACCCTCGATGCGCCAGATGGCGTTGCCCGCCTCATCCGTCATTTCGTCCGCAAGCGGCTTCAGCGCCTCCGCCACAAGCGCATACCAGGAGCCCTCCGGCGCCTCGCCATCGGGCTTGCCATGCCAGCCGCAGACATAGAGCCGGTCCCGGGGCCTTGTCAGCGCGACATAGAGCAGGCGGCGGTATTCGCGCCCCTCATCCATGCGCCGCCCTTCGCGAGCCTCGGCCGTCACGACATCTTCAAGGGCTTTGCGCACCGGCCAGAGCAGCAGCTTGTCGCTGTCCCCATGGGGGATCAGGGAGGGATCGTTGCGTGCGCTGGGCATGCTCAGCGTATCGGGCAGGAACACGATCGGCGCTTCAAGTCCCTTCGAGCCATGCACTGTCATGATGCG
>JAATFR010000310.1 GCA_015655095.1 Hyphomicrobiales bacterium
ATCTCGATCGACTGGTCGATGGCGGACTGGGTGCGGGCAATCTTGGCTGCTTCACTGAAGGTGATCGTGACAAGCTGCCCTTCGGCGCTGATCTGAAGATCCTTCTGGGGAATGCCCGTGGTCGAGGTGCCCGCCACATAGGCTGCGAGCTTGCCAATGGCGGTTTCAGCCTTCTCGACGTCAGCCGCATTGCTGATACGCACAGTCACCGCCCCGGCATTGAGACCGAGCCCGGTATAGGCGATCTGCCCGTCGCGCAGCACGCGGCGCACATCAGACGTGATGCTCTGTAGCCGGTCGCGCAGGGCGACGGCGGTATCCACCTCAAGCAGCAGATAGGAGCCGCCGCGCAGATCAAGCCCAAGGCTCACCTGCTTGTGTGGCAGCCATGAGGGCAACCCCTCAAGGGCGCTTTTGGGCACGACATTGGGCGCGCTGTAAAGAAACGCCGCGAAGCTCACAAAGAGGATCAGAAAGATCTTCCAGCGATCGAAATGAAGCATTCGGTTGATCTCCGGGCCCCGTCCGGGGGAAAGGCCCGCCCCTCAAGAAGTCGGATTATTATTTGCCGGATGTATTGCTGTTGGCCAGTACCGGTTCGGCCTTGGAGCGCACTTCGGTAAGGGTCGACTTGATTACGCGAATCTTGACCCCTTCGGCGATCTCGACCTGGATTTCATTATCCTCGCCAACCTTGACCACCTTGCCTATGATGCCGCCCGAAGTTACCACCACATCGCCACGGCGCACGTTATTCACCATATCCTGGTGGGCCTTCACGCGGCGCTGTTGCGGCCGGATAATCATGAAGTAGATAATGACGAACACGAGCACGAACGGGAAGATCGTGACGAGGAAGTTCTCTGCACCGGCGCCAGTTGCACTGGAAAACATATATGTCTCCTATGGGAATCGGCCCCGAACCGGCCCTGCCCCTCATTTTTTCATAGCGGGCGGACTATAGCGGGGACGGCCCTCATTGCAAGCGCAGGGGCCAGAGTGAGGCCCGCAAGGCCCCCTAACCGTTTTGTAATGTTTCCGCGCAGCCAGCCCCTCACGCCATCTGCCGCAAATCTCCTTGCAAAAACAAGGATTAACCAGCGTTTGCCGCCCTTGCCACGGCGATGCTAGGGTCCGCTCCGGAATCTACGGGGGAGATGTGATGAGTAAGCCAAACAAGGACAGGAAACTGGCTGTGCTGCGCCGGATCGCGGACGCGCTGGAACGGCTCGCGCCTTCCCGCCCCGCCCCGGCCTCGTTCGACAGCGCGGACGCCTTTGTCTGGAACGGGGCCGAGGACCGGCTTGAGCCGGTGCCGGACGTCTCGCGGGTCGATCTTTCCCTGCTGAAGGGCGTCGATCATGTCCGCGACATTCTTCTCGACAATACCCGCCGCTTCGCCAGCGGGCTGCCCGCTAACAACACCCTGCTCTGGGGCGCCCGCGGCATGGGCAAAAGCTCGCTGGTCAAGGCCGCCCATGCCGACATCAATCTGAGGGAGCGGCACAGCCTTGTGCTCATTGAAATTCACCGCGAGGAAATCGAGAGCCTGCCCCGCCTGATGGGCCAGCTTCGCGGTCAGGACCGCCGGGTCATCATCTTCTGCGATGATCTTTCGTTCGACCATGACGACACCAGTTACAAGTCCCTCAAGGCCGTGCTCGACGGCGGCATCGAGGGCCGCCCGGCCAATGTGCTTTTCTATGCCACCTCCAACCGCCGCCACCTGCTGCCCCGCGACATGCTCGACAATGAGCGCTCGACGGCCATCAATCCGTCCGAAGCCGTGGAGGAAAAAGTGTCGCTCTCGGACCGCTTCGGCCTGTGGCTCGGCTTCCACAATTGCAGCCAGGCGGACTATCTCGACATGATCGACGGCTATGTGTCTTTCTATGGCATCAAGATCGATCCTGAGGATTTGCGCGCACAAGCCGTGGAATGGGCGACGACCCGGGGCGCGCGTTCTGGCCGCGTCGCGTGGCAGTTCATGCAGGATCTGGCTGGCCGCCTAGGATACAGGCTCGAATGAGGAACGGGAACGTGGGTCTTCCTTCCGGTTTTGTCTATCTCGACGCCCATGTGCCGGGCCTCATCCTCGACATCCGCTATCACGGCCCTGACAATTTTCTGGGCCGTCCGGTGCCGGGATATGAAGCCCCCGTCTGCATCCTTACCCTTGAAGCCGCTGAGGCGCTGAAGGGCGTACAGGCGGAGGCGGCGCTCGAAAACCGGCGGCTGAAGATTCTCGACGGCTATCGGCCGCAATGCGCCGTGGATGAATTCATCCGATGGTCGCAGGATGCCGATGACCAGATCGCCAAGGCTGGCTATTACCCAAATCTGGACAAGCGCGACCTGTTCGATCTTGGCTATCTTGCCCGGCGTTCCAGCCACAGCCGGGGCAGCACGGTCGATCTCACTATTATCGATGCGCAAGGCCTCGAACTCGACTTCGGCACACCTTTCGATCTCTTTGACCTTCGTTCGCACACGGCCAATGACACCATATCGTCCGAAGCCGCCGCACACCGGCAATGGCTGCTCGCACTGATGGAAAAGCATGGCTTCGCGAACATTCCAGAAGAATGGTGGCACTTCACGCTAAAGAGCGAACCCTTCCCCAACACCTACCATAATTTCCCCGTGCGCTGACGCACCGAAAAGTCTTTTTTTGACTTATATCTAATAAATCAGGCTGCATCCTGAGGGAGGCCTGCACACCAGTGTGGGCTCGATATTCCTATATATTGGAGGAATTTCCCATGCCCTCGATTTCCAACATTCCGAATCTGCCGACTCCTCAGAATTACTCCCCCCCTTCGAGCAACGCCACCTCGGGAGCGATGTCCGATCCGAAGATCAAAACATTTCAAGCGCGCAGCAAACCGCAGAGATCCGGCAAACCGCAAACCGGACCCCAGAAACCCTGTTCGCTTTAGCCGAACCATTGCCGTCCGTAGAAGTGGCGCATATCCATATCCGCCGCACACGCGATGTTCCCGGAGCTGGCGACTGGCAAACAAACGGTGCTCATACCTTCGATCCGATCAAGATCACCACCCGGGGCCGAGGTGTCACCTTTAATCCAGACACGAATGAAATTATCATGACGGGCGAAGGAATTGGCCTGAGGTCCTTTGGCACCGGCGGTGGCGTGGAGCGCATTCAGCCTGAATCCTATAATGCGCAAAAGGCAAATACGGCTCCTCTTCCCTTCAAGTTGGGCGGTTTTGGAAAAATGGGCAGCCCCGCATATGTTGGCAATACGATCTATGTTCCGATCACGAAGGGTTCAGGATCCAAGATCCTCGCTCTGAACGCCAACAGCCTGAGCAGCGAGATGAGCATCACCTCGGATTTGCCCCGGGAGCGTCAGCCCGGTGGCACCAAATGGGTCGCCATTGACGGGCAATATGCCTACACCTCGCCAGCAGACACCGGCGACTTCATCAACAGATATGACATAAAGTCTCCGGGACGCGAGCGATCCTGGCCTGCGCATCAGAAAATCATGCTTGAACCCCACCTTCGTGATATTCAGGGCGGCGCCTTCTACAATGCCTCTCTGTACGTGATCGCCAAGGAGGGTGAAGGCGGCGCGATCCATAAGATAGATATTGCCCGAGACGGAGCCCATGCCAGCGTCACCAGGCTTTTCGACGTCAAAAGCAAGTTGGGCATCGACAAGCCGTTCGATGTGAAGTCCATCGCCTTTTTCAAAGGCAGATCGGGCAACGTTGAGATGCATATTCTCACTCAGGAATATAATTCGACAACCGCAGGCATGCGGGTTGCGTCACCGACCCTGCATCACCTCACCCCCGTTGCCTAAGCCTCGCTCCTGCTCTGCATTTGCGGATTGATCAACTCCGCGGGAATGGCCACCTTCGCACCCTCTTTCATACTCATGTAGAGGGTGGTCACCTTCTCCCGCGGCGGGAACATCAGAAAGCCTGGGGCCGGATTGGGCCCCTGCCAATGCACCCGGATCACGCGTTAAAGCGTCGGAATCTGAACTTTAGAGTCCCGGTTGTATTGGATCGCCAAAGACTCTGCTCAAGAACGTAGCGTCCGCAAGGCCTGCGCACGCAATACAGCAATATCCGCACGAAAGCCTTATCTTGGCCCCCGGTTCATGCCACAAAGGAGCCAAAGAAGCCGGATAACGGCGCTGCCAATGTGTGGGAAGAGGACATGGCCGCAGGATCAGAAAACATCGCCCCGCAGCTTGCGGAGGTGGCGCGCACGCGCATCAGTGGCGCGACCGGCGCCACGGGACTGAAACGTCTTTCAGGCGGGGCCAGCCAGGAAACATGGGCCTTCTCGGCGACAACCGGAAACGGCGAGATACCACTCATTCTGCGCCGGGCGCCGGGCGGGGAAAGCAGCAAACGCGACACCGCCGTCATGCTCGAAACCGAGGCCATTCTGATCGGGCTCGCGGAAAAGGCCGGTGTGCCGGTGCCGCCGGTGCGCCATGTTCTCCTGCCCGCCGATGATCTCGGCCATGGCTTCATCATGGACCGCGTCGAGGGAGAGACCATCGCCCGCAAAATCCTGCGCGACGATGAATTTGCCAGTGCCCGTCCGGTCATGGCCGCCCAATGCGGCGAAATTCTCGCCCGGCTTCACAAGATCGATCGCGCGCGCCTGCCGGAACTGCGCGTATCGCCGGGAGCAAGCGAGGTCGAGCAGTACTGGCATACCTACAAGGCGCATGGCCATCCACACCCGGTGTTCGAACTTGCCTTCCGCTGGCTGCGCGACAATGCCCCGCAAAACACGGAGCTTACGCTGGTACATGGCGACTTCCGCCACGGCAACCTGATGATTGGCCCGAAAGGCGTACGCGCGGTGCTGGACTGGGAACTGGCCCATATCGGCGATCCGATGGAGGATCTTGGCTGGATCTGCGTCAATTCATGGCGCTTTGGCAACATCGATAACCCGGTAGGCGGTTTCGGCAAACGCGAAGACATGTTCGCGGCCTATGAAGCGGCAGGCGGCGGCAAGGTTGATCCGGCCCGGGTGAAATTCTGGGAGGTGCTCGGATCACTCAAATGGGGCGTGATGTGCACCACAATGTATGAGGGCTTCCGCCACGATGGCTCCGTCGAACGCGCCACCATCGGGCGGCGCTCCTCGGAAACTGAAATCGACCTGTTGCGCCTGCTCGCGCCACGCGAATAAGGATCAAAACCATGCAGGACAAACCCTCCGCCATTGAACTTGTCGAGGCTGTCGCAAACTTCATCCGCGAGCACGCCATGCCGCAATTGCAGGGCCATACGGCTTTTCACGCCAGGGTCGCCGCCAACGCGCTCGACATCATCAAACGGGAACTGGAAGTGGCCCCTGCCGCCGAAAAGCAGGAACGCGAACGCCTCGCCACCCTGCTTGGCCATGATGGCGCGCTTGAAGAACTGAACAGGGAACTCTGCGGCAAGATCGAAACCGGGGAACTGACGCTGGATACGCTGGCGCTCGGCGAGCATCTCTGGGCGACGACACTGACCAAGCTCGCCATCGACCAGCCTAACTATTCCGGCTATCGCCGCGCCCTCAAGGAGTGGCAGGAGAGCTGGTAAGCCATAGTGATGACACAGCAAAAAAGACCCCGATCAGGTCTATTCAGGTATGGAGTTTTTCAGGACATCAATGTGGGTACAGCTTACCGATATTCCAGTTTCCAGACACGGGTCACCCCACCGCCCAGGGAATCCTGATGTGGAAGACCCCGGTCGGCAGAATACGCCTCATGGGACGCTCAAAGAGATGTAGACAGATCACTGATGCGGCAAGCGACGCTGCGACGAGCGGTAGCTGAGTTCGGACGCCAACCACTCCAGCAAGCAGCACGATGATCGGATAGTGGATGAGATAAAGCGGATATGAAATATCACCCAGATAGTCCAGAACTGATCTGACCCGGCCCGGTAGATAGACATGTCTTCCTGCCACGATGGCGATGGCGACTGCGAAAAGCGTCA
>JAATFR010000170.1 GCA_015655095.1 Hyphomicrobiales bacterium
ACCGGCGGGACAAGCCGTCAAAGCGACGCAGCGTTCTCAGAAGCTTTCTGGCGCGCTCACGGTCGGCTGATAGGCGGCGACAAACGCAGGCGGCATCCGCGTGGCCTTGCCAAGCTCCATATTGATGCACACGAAATCACTCACGCCGCGCAACAAGGTTGTACCTGTTGCCGCATTAACCATCTGAAAACGCCGGCGCAGGCGCAACCGGCCATCGTTCGCCGTGATCCAGGTGCCGATCAAGACCCGGTCCCCCTCATGGCAGGCCACCAGATATTCAAGCTCATGGCGGCGCACCACCATGCCCCGGTTCAGCCCCTGATAGACGGCAAGATCGAGCCCAAGGGCTTTTGAGTGCTCCCATGCGGTATCCGCCATCCAGCGCAGATAGACGACATTGTTGGTATGCTGGAAGGCGTCGATATGATGGGGCGCGACGAACACATCATGAACGAAGGGCGTGGGGAAATCCCAGCGGATGAGATTTTCTGAGTCTGCTGTCATGTCCATGTTTCTAGAGCGCAAGTCAGAAAACTGTAAGAGGTTTGAGATGATTTTGGCCATTTTGCTGCACTCTGAACGGCAGCGCCCCTGTCATCGGACTTGGCAGGTTTCATGCGCTTCTGGAGCCCTTCCCCGAAGTAGCGCTTGCCTTGCGCGATGCCCGGCGGCAAGAACTGACCAGAGCCGCCGACAGATTGCGAACAGCAACGGCGCGGCCCGGCGATATTGCCATGGGGAGCAAGAGCGATGAGTGAAACAGAAGCAGCGAACGCCAGCACAGACTGGCCGCCGAACATTCAGGCCGTGTTCAAGCGCATGGCCCCCGCCAGCCGCTATCTGGGACTTGAAATCATTGCCGCCGACAAGGCCGCCCGCACCGTCGAGGTCGCCTTCAACGCGGGGCCTGAGCTTTGCAACATGTGGGGCGGCATCCAGGGGGGCATGGTGGCCGCCATGCTCGATGATGTGATGGCGCTCGCCGTCGGCCTCGATCTCGAATGGGGCCAGATCAGCCCCACGCTGGAACTCAAGGTTTCCATGCTGGCCCCCGCCCGCCCGGGACGCATTCTGGGCTATGGCCGGGTGATCAAGCGTGGCGCGTCGGTTGGCTTCATCGAGGGCGAGTTGAAGGACGAGAGCGGCGCCTTGCTGGCCACGGCCAGTTCCACCGCGACTTTCGTGACGCTGAAGAAGAAAGAAAAGAAAGACTGAGCGTCCGCCTGTCAGCTATAGGCGTGCGTGTCGAAATAGGCGCGCGCGGCAGGCATCAGATGCGTCTCGAACAGGGCGAAATGGTGCCGGATGCCAAGGTTCAGCATGTCCTTGTCGAGATGCACGACATGACGCGTTTCGCGCAGGAAGCTCGGCCAGTAGCGGATCACCATCCAGATATTGTCCGCGAGATAGGGCAGTTCCTCCTGCGGCAGACTGATATGGCCCGCCTCCGCCATGTGCTGGAAGAAGCCCAGGATGATGTCGCGGGTCATATCGTAGATCCGGTGGACGCGGGTGTCCCGGGTGGGTGTTGTCCGGCCGAACTCCGCCTGGTCGCGATAGAGAAACTGATAGTCCCAGACCTCCTGAAACACCATGCGGTTGAAGCTGGCATAGGCGTCCAGGACGGTTTCCGGCGTGCTCGTGATGGCGAGCCGCTGGTCGACCCGGCCGATCAGATTATCCTGATGCGCGCGGACCAGATCCTTCTTCGCCCGGAAATGGTACCAGAGATTGCCTTCCGAGATGCCGACCTCGGCGGCGATGCGCGCGGTCGTAACCGTGTCATAGCCGTTCTCGTTGAAGAGCCTGAGGCTGGTGCCGAGGATGCGGTCTTTGGTGTCGGTAGCCATCTGCGTCCGGCAATGCGGGGAACGGGGATCGTGAATCTTTCCGAAATTTATGCGGCTAAATGCCGAGCGTCACCAGCACCGGCGCATGATCGGACGCGCGCTCCCAGCCCCTCGCCTCCTTCACCACGCTCATGGACCGGAGATTTTCCTCAAGGTCCGGCGTCACCCAGATATGATCGAGCCTGCGTCCCCTGTTCGACGCCTCCCAATCCTTGGCGCGGTAACTCCACCATGAATAAAGCTTTTCGCTTTCCGGCACGAACCGGCGCATGGCATCGACCCAGTGAAGCGAGGACTGGACCCGGCCCAGCAGATCGACCTCGACGGGCGTGTGGCTGACCACACGGATCAGATCCTTGTGCGACCAGACATCGTGAACCTGCGGCGCGATATTGAGATCGCCCACCAGCACCATGCGGGCGGGCTTTTTCTTCTCCAGCGCCATGCCCTCATACCATTGGGCCATTTCGTTCATGAAGCCGAGCTTGTGGGCGAACTTTTCATTGATCTCGGGGTCCGGCTCGTCGCCGCCCGCAGGCACATAAAAATTATGGAGCGTCAGCCCATCCTTGACATCAAGGACCACCTCAAGGTGGCGGGCGTCGTCCTTGTCGTAGAACAGCCGGTGGGTCGTGTTGAGAAACGGAATGCGGCTGACGATGGCGACCCCGTGATAGGCCTTCTGCCCGCGAACCGCGACATGCTCATAGCCCAGCTTTCTCAGCGGCTTGAACGGAAACTGGTCGTCCTGACACTTGATTTCCTGAAGGCACAGCACGTCGGGCTGGCGCTCTTGCAAAAACCTCACCACCTGATCGATGCGCAGACGCACGGAATTGATGTTCCAGGTGGCGATGGTCAGAGTCCGGGACATGCCTGTTCCTTTGATTGTACGGGTCGGTCAGAAAAGGTTGAGCGTCATACCGGCGATGCCGAGCGGCCAGCGCCCGCGCGCATAAAGCGCGAAGAGGCGACGGAACGGATGATCGTGGTCCGCGCCCGCCGCCAGCGCCAGCGCTGCGCCATGGGCGGCGCGCAGGGCTGAGCCCGCCGCGGCGCCGATCAGCGATTCATCCTCGATACCCCGGCGATTGGCGGCATCGGTCGCCGCCTGATGGATACGGGGGCCAAGCTCGGAAGCGAGATGCTGGAGGGCGATGGTCAGCGCCTCCTCGCGCAGGATTTCCAGCGCATCGACGGTGAGACTCGCGCGCATCCCCTCCTCCGCTTCCCAGCCTGCCGCATCCCAGTCCGGCACGTCGGCGGCATTGGCCGCATCGTCCCACGTCCGGATGCGGGCAACCTCGACATCAGGAAATCCCAGACCTTCAAGATATGACCGGGCAAGCGCCTGCGAGACCTGATCGACAGGTTCTCCCAGCCGGGAAAACCATTTCAGGCCTTTTGCCTCACGGGTGAAGGTGGCAATGCCCGCCAGGACAGGTATCTCGGCTTCGAGATGTTCAAGCTCGATACCGTTGGAGTCGTCGAGGGGCTCATAGTCTCTCATGCGCGATCCTCCGGTTGAAGCAAAAGTCCCTGCAGCGAGCCTCGCTGTCTTACGCGACGGCCCTGCAGGCAGGATGCTCTAACAGGGTTTGGGGTCAGGTGCATCAGGGAGAACAGGATGGCACCCCTGAAAAAGAAAGTCGCGCCTCGTCGGGGGAAGACGAGGCGCGACCGCGCGCTCTTGCGCTGATGCGCCGGGAGGGGAATCCGGCGCGTCTGGAACGAAGACCCGTTCGGCAAACGGGGGGCAGATTGCCTTGGGGCTTATATGCTCCGTCCCTTCCCAGAACTATTTAGGTATTCACGAAGGATCTTCAACACCAAGAATCAAACATGACAAAAAAACAATGAATCTGGATTCACAGGATTTTAAGAAACGTAAGTTCCGGTCGGGACCCCTATGACGCGTTCCAGGCAGGG
>JAATFR010000285.1 GCA_015655095.1 Hyphomicrobiales bacterium
ACCGTTCTCGGCGCTTGATCCGTTGATCCGCACCAAGCTTCAGGATGAGTTGCTGGATTTGCAGAAGCAGTTCCAGAAAACCATCATCTTCGTCAGCCATGATCTGGATGAGGCGTTGAAGCTCGGCAACCGGATCGCCATTCTCGAAGGCGGCCGCATCGTCCAGCAGGGCACCGGCGAGGACATCGTGCTGCGTCCGGCCGACGATTATGTGAAGGAATTCGTCCAGCACATGAACCCGCTCAACGTGCTCAAGGCGAGCGCGGTGATGACGCCCGCGAGCGACATGCGCAAACTCGGCGATGCCTATGCCATCGACTGGCAAAATCGCCGCCAGTTGACGCTGGATGCCGATGGCTCGCCCTCCAGCGCCACCATCGGCGGGGTCTCCGCCCCGCTGGTCTGGCCCGAGCGTGACGGCGTGGAGAAAGCCCGCTCGGGAGATGTGGCCGTCGTCTCTCCCTCCATGCTGTTGAAGGACGTCATCGAACTGCGTCAGATCACCGGCAATTCTGTTGTTTTTGCGGAGCAGGGCAAAATGGTCGGAAGCTGCTGCGAGGAGGATATTCTGCGTGCACTGAGTTCCGATGCATGGCGCGAAACGCGGGCGGCTTCCTGAACGGATTTTCAAGATGACTGACGCCGCCACGCCTGAGGCCCTGTTCGCCTTCATCGATTCACTGGGTATCGAGGTTCAGACCATCGAGCATCCCCCGGTTCATACCGTGGAGGAGGCGCTGCCCTATTGGGAAAAGCTGAAGGGCGCGCACACCAAAAATCTTTTCCTCAAGGACCCGAAAGGTGGCCTCTGGCTCGTTTCTCTGCCTGCGGAACAGAAAACCGATCTGAAGGCGTTGGCAAAGGCCGTGGGCGCCAAGCGCTTTTCGTTTGCCTCCGGCGAATTGCTGGAAGAGGCGCTCGGCGTCCGTCAGGGCTCGGTCAGCGCCTTCGCGCTGATCAATGACCGGGCGGATAAAAGGGTGAGGTTCGCGCTCGATGAGGCGCTTGCCGCGGCGGATCACGTCACCTTCCATCCGCTGGTCAACACCATGACGACATCCATGGCGAGCGGCGACCTGATGCGCTTTCTGGCGGCGACAGGACATGAGCCCGTCATCGTCACGGCGGAAGCGCTTGCGGCGGCGGGCTAGAACGCGGCGAGCAGGCCGCCATCCACATAGAGAACCTGACCGGTGATATAGCCGCCCGCGGGCGAGGACAGGAACACGGCCGTCCCCATCAGATCCTCCATCCGACCGAAGCGGCGGAGCGGGATCTTGTCGAGGGTGCTTTCTTCCCATGCTTCATCGGCAAAGAAACCATCCGTCATGTCCGTCCGGAAATAGCCGGGCCCGATGCCGTTGACTCGGATGCCCAGCGGCGCCCATTCCGTCGCCAGTGCCCGGGTCATGCCGGCAAGGCCGCTTTTGGACGAGCAGTAGGGGACGGCGGTCGCAATGCCGACTTCCGAGGCGATGGAGCACAGGTTGAGGATGCTGCCTCCATCCTTCTTCATGTGCCGGACGGCCGCACGGGCGCAAAAGAAAGCGCCTTTCAGATTGGTATCGAGGATCTTGTCCCAAAGGGCCTCGTCCACATCGCTTGCGGGCTGCACATGCTCGACGCCTGCATTGTTCACCAATATGTCGATGTGGCCGAATTTGGCCGCGATCTGCGCCATGCCTGCATCTATCGAGGCGACGTCTGAGACGTCCATGATCTGGCAAGAGCCGCGCCCCTTGCGGACGCCTATTTCCTCTGCCGTCTTTTCCAGCGCGTCAAGGTCGCGGCCCGCTAATACGACGATGGCTCCCGCGAGTGAAAAGCCGATGGCAAGGGCTTTGCCGATGCCCCGGGAGGCGCCGGTGACGACCACCACATGGCCGCTGAGAGAGAAGCTGGGAAGACGCACGGCAGACCTGCATATGTGGGTGATTTAACTTAAAATTGATTTAAGTCGCTGCGGACTGAAAAAGCAACCGGCATAAAACTTCACGGCTAAAGCCCCGGGAGTTTTATGCCGGTGGTTTCAGGCAAGGCGCCTGAACCAATGAGGCGGCCCGCCGCCTGAATATCCGGCGCGAACAGACGATCGCTCTCATAAAAAGAGACGCTTGCCCGCAAGGTGGCATGGGCCGCGGCCAGCGCCGGGGAGCTTGTCAACGGGGCCAGGAAATCAAGGCCCTGGGCAGCGGCGAGATACTCGATGGCGAGGATATTGCGGGTGTTGGCGGCCATATCGCCGAGCCTTCGCGCGGCAAAGGTCGCCATGCTGACATGATCTTCCTGATTGGCGGAGGTTGGCAGGCTGTCCACGCTGGCGGGGTGGGCGAGGCTCTTGTTTTCAGAGGCGAGCGCCGCCGCCGTCACCTGTGCGATCATGAAACCTGAATTGATGCCGCTTTCCCTGACAAGAAAAGGCGGCAACCCGCTCATCGCGGCATCGACCAGCAGGGCGGTGCGTCGTTCGGAAATCGCGCCAATCTCGGCAAGGGCGACGGCGATGGCGTCCGCCACCAGCGCCACCGGCTCGGCATGAAAATTGCCCCCGGACAGAAGTTCGTCCGTATCAGGAAAATGTATCGGATTGTCTGAGACGGCATTGGCTTCGATGGTCAGCGTGTTGGCCGCATAGCGGAGCTGGTCGAGGCACGCGCCCATCACCTGCGGCTGGCAGCGCAGGCAATAAGGGTCCTGCACCCGGTCATCGTCTGTCAGGTGCGAGGCGCGGATGGTGGAACCGGCGAGGAGCGCGCGATAGGCGGTTGCGCTTTCAATCTGCCCCTGCTGTCCCCTTAATTCATGCAGACGCGCATCGAACGGTGCATCTGTGCCCCGAGCCGCGTCGATCGACATGGCGCCGGTAATAAGGGCGGACTGGTAGAGCCGTTCGGCCTCGAAAAGATTGACCAGCGCCAGCGCGGTTGAGACCTGCGTGCCGTTAAGCAGCGCGAGCC
>JAATFR010000363.1 GCA_015655095.1 Hyphomicrobiales bacterium
CCATCTACACCATCGCCGAAGTGATGGTCGTCATCCCCTACGATCCGGTGCTGGACGCCATCCTGCTGGTCGAGCAGTTCCGCACCTGCGGGCTCTTCTGGGGAGAGGCAACCTGGCTTGTAGAGGGCATCGCCGGGATCGTCGAACCCGGCGAGGATCCGCGCGAGACCGCCCGCCGCGAGGCCATTGAGGAAGGCAATTGTGAAATCCGCGACATTATCCCGATTATGGCCGGTTACAGCTCGCCCGGTGGCTATGGCGAGCGGGCACATCTGTTCGCTGCCCGGGCCAACCTTTCCGGGGCGGGCGGCGGAATCCATGGCCTTGCCGAGGAAGGCGAGGATATCCGCGCCCTTGTCGTGCCTCTCGACGAGGCCTATGCCGCAGGGCAGGACGGGCGCATCCAGGATCTGAAGACCGTTCTGATGGTGCAATGGCTGGTTCTGAACCGGGCCCGGCTTCAGGGGCAAGAGCAGCCTTGAACCCGGCTCCCGGCCTACGTATGTTGCCTGCAAACGCGGCAAGATGTGAAGGACTTCATGGACATCAAGAACGGGCTGGTGGATTCCATCGGCAATACGCCTCTTATTCGTCTTAAAAAGGCGTCCGAGATCACCGGCTGCGAAATTCTGGGCAAAGCCGAGTTTCTCAATCCCGGCCAGTCGGTGAAGGACCGGGCGGCGCTTTACATCATCCGCGACGCCATCGCCAAAGGAACATTGCGCCCTGGTGGCGTCATCGTCGAGGGGACAGCCGGCAATACCGGCATCGGACTTGCGCTCGTCGGCAATGCGCTGGGCTTTCGCAGCGTTATCGTCATTCCCGAAACGCAGTCGCAAGAAAAGAAGGACATGCTGCGCCTGTGCGGGGCCGAACTGATCGAGGTGCCCGCCGTGCCTTATTCCAATCCCGATAATTACGTAAAGTATTCCGGACGCCTCGCCGAAGAGCTGGCCGCGCGCGAAGCCAATGGCGCGATCTGGGCCAACCAGTTCGACAATATCGCCAACCGGCAGGCTCACATCGAAACCACCGCGCCCGAGATCTGGAACCAGACCGACGGCACCGTTGACGGCTTCATCTGCGCGGTCGGCACCGGCGGCACACTGGCTGGCACCGGCATCGGCCTCAAGGACAAGAACCGCGACATCGTTGTCGGGATCGCCGATCCCATGGGGGCATCGCTTTACAATTTCTACAAGTTCGGCGAGCTGAAGGCCGAGGGAAGCTCGATCACCGAGGGCATAGGCCAGGGCCGCATCACCGCCAATCTGGAAGATGCGCCAATCGATACCGCCTTCCAGATCCCCGATGAGGAAGCCCTGCCGATCATATTCGATCTGCTCAAGGAGGAAGGTCTCTGCCTTGGCGGATCGAGCGGCATCAATATCGCGGGCGCGATCCGCCTCGCGAAAGACATGGGCCCCGGACACCGGATCGTCACCATTCTGTGCGATTACGGCACGCGCTATCAGAGCAAGATGTTCAACCCGTCGTTCCTGAAGGAAAAGGGCCTGCCCTTTCCGGCATGGCTGGAGGGAAAACAATGACCCAGACAATCGTAAATCCGCTCGTATCGACCCAGTGGCTTGCCGATCATTTGTCCGCGCCTGACGTCACCGTGATCGACGCCTCTTGGTATCTGCCTGCCGCCGGACGCAACGCCCGCAAGGAATATGACGAGGGGCACATTCCGGGCGCCGTGTTCTTCGACGTGGATGAGATCGCGGACCTTTCCAGCCCCTGGCCGCACATGCTTCCCTCGCCGGAAAAATTCTCCTCGCGGATGCGCGCCTTGGGCGTAGGCGATGGCCAGCGCCTCGTCATTTATGACGGGTCCGGTATTTTCAGCGCGCCCCGGGTTTGGTGGATGTTCCGCATCATGGGACACCGCGATGTCGCTGTGCTTGATGGCGGTCTGCCGAAATGGAAGGCGGAAGGCCGCGATCTGGAGGATATGAAGCCTTATCGCAGCGCCCGGCACTTTACTGTTCGCTTCCATCAGGCGCTGGTGCGCGACCGTGAACAGATGCTGAAAAACCTCGACACGAAACAGGAGCAGGTGATCGACGCGCGCAGCCACCAGCGGTTCACCGGCGAAGAAGCAGAACCCCGTCCCGGCCTGCGCAGTGGCCACATTCCAGGCAGCCTCAACCTGCCCTTCACTTCCCTGCTGACGAAAGACGGCACGTTCAGGCCAGGCGATGAAATCCGCGCGCTGTTCACCAAGGCCGGTCTCGACCTCGGCAAGCCAGTCGTGACAAGCTGCGGCTCCGGCGTTACCGCTGCCGTGCTCACGCTCGGGCTCTATGCGCTCGGCAAGCACGATGTCGCGCTTTATGACGGTTCATGGGCCGAGTGGGGCTCGTCCGCGGACCTGCCCATCGAGACGCGAGCCTGAGGAACATGAGCATGGGCCGCAAACATCAGGCCACTGTTACCCATCTGGAAATGACGAGCGCGCCCGCCTTCAATCTGCCGCGCCCCTCCGGTTCGTTCTCGCTGATGCGCGTCACCCTCCCGCCGCTCCATTTCTACCGATATCTCTATACCGTTATCGGCGGCGACTATGTCTGGGTCGACCGGCACAGGCTCAGCGATGACGCGCTCAGCGCCATCATCCATGACCCGGATGTCGCCATTTACGTTCTTTATCGCGATGGCGCGCCGGTGGGGTTCGCCGAACTCGATTTCCGTTCGATGCCGGTCGCGGAACTCGTTTATTTTGGCCTGATCGCGGAAACCATCGGGCAAGGGCTCGGACGTTATTTTCTGACGGAAGTGATCCGTGTCGCATGGTCTTATGGCCCAGGGCGGCTGATCGTGCAGACCTGCACGCTGGACCATCCCCGCGCGCTGGCGCTCTATCAGCGCTGCGGATTCACGCCCATAGGTCAGGAACAGGTCGAGCTTGAGGAGCTGTAAGGCTTTTCCAGCGCCCAGTCCTAATGGGACAAGATCTGCTGGAGGAAAGCCCGCGTGCGATCATTCTTGGGATGGGCAAAAAACTCTTCCGGCACATCATCCTCGATGATCTCACCGGCATCCATGAAGACGACCCGGTCGGCGACCTGCCGCGCAAAGCCCATTTCATGGGTGACGCAGAGCATGGTCATGCCGCTTTCGGCAAGCCCGATCATCACATCGAGCACTTCCTTGATCATCTCGGGATCGAGCGCGGACGTCGGCTCATCAAACAGCATGACATGCGGATTCATGCACAAAGCACGGGCGATGGCAACACGCTGCTGCTGGCCACCGGAGAGTTGGCCTGGATATTTGTTCGCTTGCTCGGGGATGCGCACGCGTTCGAGATATTGCATGGCCATGTCGCGCGCTTCCGCCTCCGGCATCTTGCGCACAAGGATCGGCGCAAGCGTGAGATTTTCCAGCACCGTCATATGCGGGAAAAGATTGAACTGCTGAAACACCATGCCGACCTCGCGGCGCACCACATCGACGCGGCGCAGATCATCCGTCAGGTCGACGCCGTCAATGGCGATGCGGCCCGCATCATGAGTTTCAAGCCGGTTGATGCAGCGGATAAGCGTGGACTTACCCGAACCTGAAGGACCGGCAATGACGATGCGCTCGCCCTCAAGCACGTTGAGATTAATATTTTTCAGCACCTGAAACGTGCCGTACCATTTGCTCATCCCGGCGATCTCAATCTTGACTCTGGCAGTTGCAAGATCCCGCACGGAAGAAGCCTTTTCGAGTGAATCCATCATTTGCTTCCTCCCTGTTTGAGTCGCTTTTCAACCGACATCGAATAGCGCGACATCCCGAAACAGCAGACCCAGAAAACGAATGCGACAAACGCATAACCTGTGGTGGGCGTCTGTGGTGTGGACCAGCGCGCATCCGACAACTGAAACTGGACCATACCAAAAAGATCGAACAACCCGACCACAAGCACCAGCGTCGTGTCCTTGAAAAGCCCGATGAATGTGTTGACGATTCCCGGAATGACATGGCGCAAGGCCTGTGGAATGACGATGAACCACATGCTCTGCCAGTAGCCCAGACCGAGCGCGCTCGCTGCTTCCTGCTGGCCACGGGGTATAGCCTGCAGACCACCGCGCACCACCTCCGCCATATAGGCGGCCGAGAACAGGGTGACCCCGATCAGGCAGCGCAGCAATTTGTCGAATGTCACGCCCTGCGGCAGGAACAATGGCAACATCACGCTTGCCATGAACAGCACGGTCACAAGCGGCACGCCGCGCCAGAATTCGATGTAGATGACGCTTAACAGGCGGATCAGCGGCAGCCGTGAGCGCCGTCCAAGCGCCAGAACGATGCCGAGCGGCAGCGACAGCACGATACCTGTCACCGCCACCACAAGCGTCAGCATGAAGCCGCCCCAATAGGAGGTGTCGACAGGGTTGAGGCCGGAGCGTCCTCCCGAAAGCAGCACAAAAGCAGCGAGCGGAAAGAAGCCGAGCATATAAAGGGCGTTCAGGCGCTTCCATGGCGCGCGCGGGATCATGAGCGGCACAAGCCCGGCGATACCGAGAATGAAGGTGGTGTCGACGCGCCAGCGCTCCTCCTCGGGATAATGCCCGTAAATGAACTGATCGAGATTGTGCGTGACGAAAGGCCAGCAGGCGCCCTGATCCGCGCCAAGGCATGCCTTGCGATCAAGGCCCGTGAAAGTGGCCCTGAATACAGCCCAGTCGAGCAGGTCTGGAACCACTAGCCAGATCAGATAGAGCGCCGCCAGCGTGAGCACTGTGTTGAAGGGGCTGGAAAAGAGGTTTTCGCGCGCCCATGCCATGGCGCTGATGCGGCGTCGGACGGGAGCAAGCGTCAACTGGGTCATGATCAGCGCTCCACAATCGCATAACGGGTATTGAACCAGCCCATGAAACTGGACGCGATGAGGCTCAGAACAAGATAGACGGCCATGGTGATGGCGATAACCTCCACCGCCTGCCCCGTCTGGTTGAGTACAGTGCCGGCAAAAACCGACACCAGGTCAGGATAGCCGATGGCGACCGCAAGCGACGAGTTCTTCATCAGATTTAAAATCTGGCTCGTCAGAGGCGGAATGATCACGCGCATGGATTGTGGCACGATGACATGTCGCAAGGTCTGCGATTTCGTAAGGCCCAACGCCTGCGCCGCTTCACGTTGACCGCGCGCGACGGATTCGATCCCAGAACGGACGATTTCAGCAATGAAGGATGCCGTGTAGGTTGCAAGACCAAGCGTGAGAGCCACAAACTCAGGGATCAGGTGCACCCCCCCCTTAAAATTGAGGCCAGAAAGCACCACGAGTTCGAAATGAAGCGGAGCTCCTTTCAGAACAAAAGCGATGAGAGGCAGAACAATCAGTAATAAAACCGATATCCTGATCCATAAGAAAACCTGCCCGGTTTCCTTCTGACGGCGATGCGCCACAATACGCAGCCCGGCTCCGATGAGCAGCGCCAGAACAATGGCGCCTGAAAACCACCAGAATCCACTGGCTTCATAAGGCGACGGCAATACAATACCACGATTGTTTATGAAAAATCCGGGCAACGGCTCAAGGCTCGCCGCCGGTTTCGGCATGGCGCGCAAAACCCCGATATACCAGAAGAAAAGCTGTAGCAGGAGCGGAATATTGCGCAGCGTCTCAACATAGATAGCAGCCAGACGGGCCACCAGCCAGTTGCCGGAAAGACGAGCGATGCCGACCGTAAAACCAATGATCAGGGCAAGAACGATACCGATGACTGCCACAAGCAGCGTGTTCAGCAGGCCAACGATGAAAACGTCACCGTAAGTCGATTGCTCTGAATAAGGAATAAGCGACATGATAATTGAGAAGCCGGATGGCTGATTCAGAAAACCAAACCCCGAAGCAATGCCAAGCCGATGGAGATTTTCTACCGCCGTGGCCGCCATAACCCAGATGACAGCGCCAAGACACAAGACCACAAGAAGCTGGTAGATGACGCCCCTAAACTTCGGGTTGCTCCAGCCAAACATTACAGGTCGCGGTGCCTTCTGCTCCTTCATCACCATGGATATTGAATTCTCCTTTTTTCTCGTATTAGCACGCACCTGTACCAGATCTTAACGTATCGGCATTCCGTACATCAGGCCGCCCCGCTTCCATTGGGCATTCAATCCACGCGGAATCCCGAGTTGGGACTCCTTGCCGACATTCCGCTCAAAAATCTCTCCATAATTCCCCACCAATTTCACAACATTATAGGCCCAGTCGTTGGAGAGACCGAGCATCGATCCGAAATTGCTGTCGAGTCCAAGAAACCGGCGCACTTCAGGGCTAGGGGTGCTTTTGGCATCATCGACATTGGCGGAGGTCAACCCGAACTCCTCGGCATCGAGCATGGCGTAGAAGCTCCAGCGGACAACGTCTTCCCACTGGTCATCGCCTTGCCGCACAGCAACCGCCAACGGCTCCTTGGAGATGAGCTCCGGCAGGATGATGTGCGCCGAAGGGTCCTTCAGTTCGAGCCGCTCGGCATAAAGGCCGGAGGCATCCGTCGTCAGTGCGTCGCAGCGCCCCTGTTCATATGCCGACAGGGTCTCATCGTTCCGGTCGAAGGCGACGATCTGATAGGTCATGTTGCGCGTCCGAAAATAATCCGCGACGTTGAGTTCGGTCGTCGTGCCTGTCTGAAGGCAGATGGTGGCCCCGTTGAGACCCGCCGCGTCGGTGATGCCGCTTTCTTTCTTGACCAGAAAGCCCTGGCCATCGAAATAATTGACCGCGGTAAAATCGAAGCCCAGTGATGTGTCACGAGTCAGCGTCAGGGTCGTATTCCGAGTAAGAACATCGATTTCACCCGATTGGAGCGCCGTGAAGCGCTCTTTCGCCGACAAGGGCGAATAGCGGATTTTGCTGATGTCGCCAAAAATGGCCGCGGCTATCGCTCGGCAGGTGTCCACGTCGATACCGGCCCACTGGCCCTTGTCATCCGCGTTCGAAAAGCCGGGAAGCCCCTGGCTGACGCCACATTTCAGGTAGCCGCGCGCCTTCACCGCCGCAAGCGTACTGTCGGCCGCCGCAGTAGCCGTGGCTGCACCTGTCGCAGCCGGAGCCGTCGCTGTGGGGGTCGTTACAGACACGATTGAAGAAGATGCCCCCGTCTGCGCAGCTTCCCATCCGGGCGGATTGGGACGCAGGAAATAAATCAGGGCAGCGCCGATCAAAATGCCGATAATCAGAACTGTGAACCTGTTTCGCATTATTTTCCCCCATAGCCAAATCGGCAGATTCACCAAACTCGAAGGTTTTCTCACCCAAAATTATGGATATGTTTAATTTTGAGCGATGTTTCCGCTTATACTTCGCTCGCGCGACGGGCCGTATTGGCAGTATTTACGATAGTACGCCCCTTCACAACCCGCAGACGGCCGTGATCCGTCAACGGAAAGACGGTTTAAAGCGAGATGATTAAGAAATTGCCCCACCCCAGTACGACCCTCATCACCGCGGGCCGCGAATCCCGTTTGAACCATGGAATTGTTAATCCACCCGTATATCACGCCTCAACAATTCTCCACCCCACAGTTGAATCGCTTGAAAAGAAAACGCTGCCCTACTCCTATGGCCGACGCGGCACACCCACAACCACGGCCCTTCAGGAAGCCATAGCCGAAATTGAAGGGGGTTACAGGACATTGCTGGCTCCCTCTGGCCTTTCCGCCGTGACGACGGCGCTTCTCGCCCACCTTGATCATGGCGACCATCTGCTCATGGTCGACAGCGTCTATGGGCCGACGCGCAGCTTCTGCGAGGGCATATTGCGGCGCTTTGGAATCGAGGTCGACTACTACGATCCCCTGATCGGCGCCGATATTTCCCAATTATTCAAATCAAATACAAAGGTCGTCTTCACTGAAAGTCCGGGCTCCCTCACCTTCGAGGTGCAGGACATACCTGCAATTGCCAAGGCCGCCCATGCCAGAAACATCATCGTCATGCTCGACAACACCTGGGCGACGCCGCTCTTTTTCCGGGCCTTCGATCATGGCGTCGACATCTGCATCGAGGCCGCAACCAAATATTTCTGTGGCCACTCCGACGTGATGATGGGTTCGATCACCTGCACGCCGGCGACTTATGAGAAGACCCTTGCCGGCCACGGCACACTCGGCATGTCGGTCGCGCCCGACGATGTCTATCTTCTATTGCGCGGCATGCGCACCATGGGCGTGCGCCTGAAACAGCACATGGAAACCGGCCTTCGGCTTGCCAACTGGCTTAAGGCGCAACCCGAGGTGGCGCGCGTGCTTCATCCTGCGTTGGAGAGCGACCCGGGATATGCGCTCTGGAAAAGAGACTTCACAGGCGCATCAGGCCTTTTCAGCATTCTGCTCAAGCCATGTGCTCATGAGGCCATGTCGGCGATGCTCGACCATCTGGAATATTTCGGTATGGGTTATTCCTGGGGCGGCTTTGAAAGCCTGATTGTGCCTCAATATCCAAAGTCCGTGCGCAGCGCGACCAAATGGCAGGAGGAAGGCTATCTTCTGCGCATTCATGCAGGGCTTGAAGATGTATCCGACCTGATTGCCGATCTTGATGCAGGCCTTGCTCGCCTGCGGGCATATGGCTGACCCGCATGCTCAACCCGAGCCCTGCCGAAATGGAGGCCCTTCTGATCTCGCTGAAAGTGGGATTGATCGGCACCGCTCTTTCGCTTATGCCCGGCATCGCCATCGCGTGGCTCATCGCCCGCAGACGCTTCCCCGGCCGGATGCTGCTCGATGGGCTCATTCACATGCCTCTCGTGCTGCCGCCGGTGGTGACTGGCTATCTTCTTCTGCTGCTGTTCGGGCGGGCGGGATATATCGGCGCATTCCTCCATGCCCAGTTCGGATTGACGCTCGCCTTTAACTGGAAGGGCGCGGCGCTGGTCGCGGCGATCACCGGCTTTCCGCTGCTTGTGCGCGCTGTGCGGCTGTCGATCGAGGCCGCCGATGAAGGGCTGGAAGCGGCCGCACGCACGCTTGGAGCATCTGGTTTCGGCGCTTTCGTCAGCGTCACCCTGCCATTGATCATGCCCGGCATCATAGCGGGCACACTGCTCGCCTTTGCCCGCGCGCTCGGCGAGTTCGGCGCGACCATCACTTTCGCCGCGAACATTCCCGGCGAGACGCAAACGCTGCCGCTGCTGCTCTACAGCGTGCTCCAGTCGCCCGATTCCGAAGCGCTCGGCCTTCGCATCGTGGTGCTGTCGCTCATTCTGGCCGCCGGAGCCCTGTTCCTTTCCGAATGGCTTTCACGCGTCATGCAACGCCGGTTACGCGGGGCATCATGAGCAGTGACATCCTTCAGGCCGATCTTCGCGCGCGCCTCGGCACGCTTGAACTTGAGCTTTCGCTGAAAGCGGGCAATGGCACGACAGCCATCGTCGGGCCTTCGGGGGCGGGCAAGACGAGCCTGCTGCGTATCATCGCCGGTCTCTACCGGCAGGCCGAAGGCCGCATCAGCTTCGGCGATGATGTTTTTCATGACAGCGCGGCGGGCATTTTTCTCAAGCCAGAGAAGCGGCGCATCGGCTATGTTTTTCAGGAACCCCGCCTGTTCCCGCATATGAGCGTCGCGCGCAATCTCGATTATGGCGCGCGACGCAGGGGCGCCCCGCCTTCCGGCGCGCGAGATGAAATCATCAATCTGCTGGGCCTTGAAAATCTGCTGGAGCGCCTGCCGCACAAGCTTTCCGGCGGCGAAGCCCAGCGCGTCGCCATGGGCCGAGCCTTGCTGTCTTCGCCCCGTCTGCTGCTGATGGATGAGCCGATGGCGAACCTTGATCTGCGACGGCGGCGCGAGATCATGCCGTTTCTGGAAATGCTGCACCCGCGCCTCTCCCTCCCCATTCTTTATGTGAGTCACAATCTGGATGAGGTGATCCGGCTTGCCGACAAGGTGCTGGTCATCGAACGGGGCCGGGTTTTCGCCACTGGCGGAACCGCGCAGGTGCTGAACAGGCCGGATGTGCAACAGCTTCTGGCAGGCGCGGTGGGCATGGATGCAGGAATGGATACGGATCTTGGCACCATCCTCGATGCCAGCATATCCGCGCATGAGCCGGAAAAAATGATCACGCGCGTTTCGCTGGGCGACGGTCTTGTGCTGCGCGTGCCCTTGCGTCACGAACCAACAGGAACAGCGTTGCGCCTGCGTCTCCATCCCCGCGACATCGCCATTGCAACCCAGTCGCCTCATGGCCTCAGCATCCGCAACAGCCTGCCAGGCCGCGTGAACCGCATCAATGTTGCCCCCGGCGGGCAGCGTGATGTGTCCATCAGGCTCGATGGCGGCGGGAACATCGAGATCACAGCCCGGATCACGCAAGGCGCCGTCGATGATCTTCAGCTTGTGCGGGGTCTTGAGGTCTGGGCCCTGGTCAAATCCGTGGCGCTGGCATCGGACTGATGGGAACGCGACGCGATCAGCTCTCCCCGAACACGCGTCGCAGATGCTGGTTCAGAAACTTGCCGTTCGGATCAAGCCGGCGTCGCAGCGCGATGAAATCGTCCCAGCGGGGATAGAGCGCTACAAGCTCCGAAGCGCCCAGCGTGTGCAGCTTGCCCCAATGGGGGCGGCCCTCATAACGCCTGAAAATCTCCTCAATGCCGCGGAACAGATCGGCATAGGGCTGGCGATGATACTGGTGTACCGAGATGCTGACACTCGCGCGATGATAGAACGGGCTGAGCCAGGCATCATCCGCCCCGACATAGCGAAACTCGATAGGAAAGAGAAAATTGACGCCGCACCGGCGCATGTGTTCGGCAACCTCGCGAACGCAATCGATGCCTTTTTCGGCAGGCACCGCATATTCCATTTCATTGAAGCGCACGTTACGGTCGCTTGGAAAGGCATCATAAGACCAGTATGCCTTGCCTTCGCTTCCCGCATAGCGCGAACTGCTCGCCCGCGTGATAAACTTCTGCAACGGCCCGCGCAACAAGGGGACATGGCGCGCGATTTCACAGAACTGGCGAAAGAGCTTGTCCTCCGACGCATCCGCGCCATCTGGCAGGCGGTTTCGCGGCCTCACGGGCCGATCCGTTTCGTTCAGGGTTTTGGTCAGCACTTCATTGGCAAAGGGAAACCAAAAAAACTCAAAATGCCGGTTGGAGTCGCGCAATTCTGGCGCGCGGGCGAACACCTCCTCCACAGGCATCCGGCCGCCTTTTTCCTCCAGCGCATAGGCCTTGCGGCATTGTACGGTAATTTCGCTCATGATGCCGAGCGATCCCATCGAAACGCGGCCCGCATCGAAAATATCGGCATTCACGTCTGAATTGCAGTCAAGCACCTCGCCACCAGCCGTCACCAGCCGGAAGCCCCTGACGGCTGAGGAAATCGAACCGAGCGTTCCCCCGGTGCCATGCGTGCCGGTGCCGACGGCACCCGCAATCGCCTGCCGGTCGATGTCGCCCTGATTGATCAGGCCAAGGCCCTTTTCATGAAGCAGCGGCCCCAGATCGCGGATGGTGATGCCCGCTCCCACGCGCGCGCGCTCATGCTCGTCATCCACATCCAGCAAGCCCGCGATTTTCTGTAGAGAGACGATGGTGCCATTGGTCTGCACCAGAGCGGTGAAAGAATGACCGGAGCCTGCCACCCGCACGTTGCCCTCTGCCTCGCGCACGACCCGCTGCAAGTCCGCTTCCGTTTCGGGAGTGGCTATTTCCCTGGGCCAGGCCTTCACCCATCCAGACCAGTTCGACCAGCTACCCTGCATACCTGCCCTCGATATTATTATTTACAGGCTTTTCATGCCCTGCCTCACCATAGGAGATGAAGCGGCATAAAGAAAAGCCCCGCCGAAG
>JAATFR010000123.1 GCA_015655095.1 Hyphomicrobiales bacterium
ACATCTACCGCCACGGGCTGCTCGGCAATTTTATCGGTGCAAGCCATGTGGCCGCGCAAGCCCTCGGCGTCGATCTCAAGGCCTTCACCCGATGCCGGACGCTGGAGGAGCAGCGCGCTTTCTTCGAGCGCGAAATCGCTCCCCAGTTCGAGAAGCGGCTTGTCCGCTGGGTCATGCGCCAGCCCGCCTCGCTGTTCGGGCTCGGCATTCCGCCCGCCCAGTTCACGGCCCTTTCCGGCGGGCGGGCCATGCATCTGGTGCTGCGCGAGCGGCTGGAACGGCTGATCTGCGACTTTCCCGTTCAGAAGAATTATTTCGCCTGGCAGGCCTTCGACCGCCGCTATGCGAACGATGACGAGGGACCGCTGCCCGCCTATCTGCAACGGCAGAACTTCAATGCGCTCAATGCGCGTCATGATCGCGTCAAGGTGCTGAACCGCTCGTTCAGCGAGTTCCTGCGTCACGAGCCTGACGCAAGCGCCGACCGTTATGTGCTGCTCGACGCGCAGGACTGGATGACGAATGATCAGCTCAACGATCTCTGGACGGAAATAACCCGCACCGCGCGGCCCGGCGCCCGCGTCATCTTCCGCACCGCCGACACGCCGAGCCTGTTGCCCGGACGGCTCGCCCCCGCCCTGCTGGAACGCTGGACCTACCATGAAACGGAGTCCGCGCAATGGACCAAAAGGGACCGTTCCTCGATCTATGGCGGCTTCCATCTCTACAGTCTCAAGCCCGCATGAGCGCGCACGCCTCGCTGATGGATCACATCTACCGCCGCCAGCGCCATATCTATGACGCGACGCGCAAATTCTACCTGCTGGGGCGCGACCGTCTGATCCGCAAGCTTGCTCCGCCCCCAGGCGGCACGGTGCTGGAGATCGCCTGCGGCACCGGACGCAACCTGATCGCGGCAGCGCAACATTATCCGCAAGCCCGCTTCTTCGGTTTCGACCTCTCGGAGGAAATGCTGGCGACCGCGCTTCACTCCACCCGGCGCGCTCGCCTCGACGCTGGAGAAATCACCCTTGCCCAGGGCAACGCCACAGACTTTTCGCCCGCCGCGCTTTTCGGGATTGAAGTCTTCGACCGGGTGTTCATTTCCTATGCGCTGTCCATGATCCCGGACTGGCCCGCCGCCATGGAACAGGCCCTGCGGGCTGTCGCACCGGGAGGAGAACTGCACATCGTCGATTTTGGCCAGCAGGAAGGCCTGCCCGGCTTCTTCCGGCGCGGGCTTTTTGCCTGGCTTGCGCGGTTCCATGTGAGCCCGCGCACCGATCTTTTCGAGGTTGCAAGCACAATTGCCGCCCGGCATGGCGGCAGGGCCTCAAGCACCTGTCTCTACCGCGATTATGCCCGTTCCGTGACCGTGGCGCTCGATCAGGCCGCGAGACGGAGTTCGCCTATTTCCGAGAGCAGCTCATAGGAGCGCAGGCGCGCCGCCTGATCATAAATGCCCGAGACGATCATCAGCTCGTCCGCCCCGGTGCGGGCGATGAACTGGTCAAGCTCACGCCGCACCGTCTCGCGCGAGCCGACAAAGGCATAGGTCAGCATATGCGAGGCCTGCGCCTTTTCGGCCACCGACCAGTAGGCTTCAATATCGTCGATCGGCGGCTGGAGCAGGCCGCGCGTGCCACGGAACATATTGGCGAACTGCTGCTGGGTGGAGGTGAAAAGCCGCTTCGCCTCCGCATCCGTTTCGGCGACAATGGCCTGCACGCCGAGCATGACGTAAGGCTTCTGCGACTGCTCTGAAGGCTCGAAGCGCTCGCGATAGACCGCCAGCGCCTGCATCAGCGCATCGGGCGCGAAGTGGGAGGCAAAGGCATAGGGCAGCCCCAGCATGGCGGCAAGCTGCGCGCCAAAAAGGCTCGATCCCAGAATCCACAAGGGCACATGAAGTCCGCCGCCCGGCACCGCCTGCACGACCTGCCCCGGCGCCACATCGGCAAAGAAGCCCTGGATTTCCAGCACGTCCTGCGGAAACCGCTCGGCGCTGGCCATGTCCCGGCGCAACGCCTGCACGGTGCGCTGGTCCGTGCCCGGCGCACGGCCAAGCCCCAGATCAATGCGTCCAGGAAACAGCGATTCCAGTGTGCCGAACTGCTCAGCGATCACCATCGGCGCATGGTTCGGCAGCATGATGCCGCCCGCGCCAACCCGGATCGTCTTCGTGCCGCCCGCGACATGGCCGATGACCACGGCGGTCGCCGCGCTGGCGATCCCCGGCATGTTGTGATGCTCTGCAAGCCAGTAGCGCTTGTAGCCCCACGCTTCCGCATGTTGCGCCAGATCGAGCGTGTTGTGGAGCGAATCCCCGGGCGTATGGCCCTGAATAACCGGCGCCAGATCAAGAACGGAAAAGGGGATCATGTGTGCCTCGCCATCAGGAAAGAGATATCGGAAAGCATCAGCCCTCCTCCAAGGCGAAGAATGGTTATTCCGAAATAAACACGCGATAGCGGACAAGGCCCGCGAGTTAGTTCGATAAAATACGAACAATAGAACGCCCGGTCAAGCTATGATAATAAAGGGGTCATGCGTGAATTGCCCCACCCCAAAACCGAAGAGCTGGATCTGCCCCGCGTGCTTCACGCGCTGAGCGACCCGGCGCGCCTCGACATGGTGCGCAGACTGGCTCAGGAAGGCGAGCTGACCTGCGGCGCGCTGGGCGTGGACCGGCCCAAATCCAGCATGTCGCACCATTTCCGCACGCTGCGCGACGCCGGCGTGATCCGCACCTGCGTCGATGGCACCGTGCATCTGAACCATTTGCGCAAGGAAGATCTGGAGCGCCGCTTTCCCGGCCTGCTCAAGGTGGTGCTGGACGCGCCCGAGACCTGACTTTGAAATAATATAATCCCCGCAATCAAACGGGCGGCGGACATGATCCGCCGCCCGTTTTCCTTTGCGGAATGCCGTTCAGGCCATGGTCGGGATGATGAAGGAGCTTGCCACCGCTTCGCCATCGTCGGGCCAGCGCTGGGTCACGGTCTTGACCCGGGTGTAAAAACGCACGCCATCCATGCCGTACTGGTTGAGATCGCCAAAGCCCGAGCGCTTCCAGCCACCGAAGCTGTGATAGGAGACCGGCACCGGGATCGGCACATTGACGCCGACCATGCCCACCTCGACGGTGTTGATGAATTTGCGCGCCGCATCGCCGTTGCGCGTGAACAGCGCCACACCGTTGCCATACTGGTGCTTGCTTGGATAGCTCAGCGCCTCCTCGAAGGTTTCGGCGCGCAGGATCTGGAGCAGCGGTCCGAAAATCTCTTCGCGATAGCTCTGCATGTCGGGCTTGACGTGATCAAGCAGCGTCGGGGCGATGAAATAGCCATCCTCATAGCCCTGAAGGGAAAAACCGCGCCCGTCGACGACCAGCTCGCTGCCCTCGTCGACCGCCATCTTGATGTAGTTCTCGACCCTTGCCTTGTGCT
>JAATFR010000001.1 GCA_015655095.1 Hyphomicrobiales bacterium
CGATCAACGGCATGGTCTATATCCGGGGGCATGCCCATGATTACGACCTCTGGGGCCAGACTGTAGGTAGCGGCTGGAGCTATGCCGACGTGCTGCCTTATTTTCGCCGGGCGGAAAGCTATGGGCGGGGAGCGAATTAGTGGCATGGCGGTGACGGGCCGCTTCATGTCTCCTCGCCGGACATCTCGCGTTCGCCGCTATGCACGGCCTTCGTCGAGGCGGGGCTGCAGGCGGGCTATCCTTATACGCCCGACTTCAACGGGGCGCAGCAGGAAGGCTTCGGCCCGATGGACCGCACCACCCGCGACGGCAAGCGCTGGAGCGCCGCAAGGGGCTATCTGGGGCAGGCGAAGGGCCGGCCCAACCTCACCGTTGAAACGGGTGCGCTCGTCCACGGGGTGCTGCTCGAAGGCACGCGCGCCATAGGCGTTGCCTGCTCGATCCGGGGCGAGACACAGACGTTTCTCGCCAACCGGGAAGTGATCCTGTCGGGCGGGGCCATCAATACGCCCCAGATCCTCCATCTCTCCGGCATCGGCGACACGGATTATCTGCGCAGCGTTGGCATCGGGCCCACCCATCATCTGCCTGGCGTCGGCGAAAATCTGAACGATCACCCCGACATCGTGATTCAGCACCGTTGCAAGCTGCCGGTCACGCTTTATCCGATGACCCGGGGGCCACGCAAATGGCTGACCGGCATCCAGTGGTTTCTGTCGAGCTCAGGCGATGCGGCGAGCAACCATTTCGAGGCGGGAGCCTTCATCCGCAGCCGGGCCGGGATCGAGCATCCCGATTTGCAACTGACGCTGATGTCGCTCGCCGTGATCCCCGGCACCGCCGACACGGTGCCCGAGCATGCCTATCAGGTTCATATCGACCTGATGCGCCCTAAAAGCCTTGGCTATGTGCGGGCGCGCTCCGCAGACCCTACCCAGCCGCCGGCGATCCGCTTCAATTATCTTGCCGATGCGCGTGATCGCGAGGATCTGCGCCAGTCGGTCAAACTGGTGCGGGAAATTCTGGCACAGCCCGCCTTCGATCCCTACCGTGGAGAGGAACTTTTTCCCGGATGGCAGGTGCAGAGCGATGATGAAATTGATGAATGGCTGAAGATGGCCATCGAAACCTGCTACCATCCGGTTGGAACCTGCAAGATGGGCGCGAGCACGGACCCCTTGTCGGTGGTGGATAGCGAGTTGCGGGTGCATGGTCTTACCGGCCTGCGCGTGGTCGATGCCTCAATCATGCCATCCATCGTCAGTGGCAACACCAATGCGCCGACGATCATGATTGCAGAAAAGGCGAGCGACATGATCCGCGGGCAGGCGATGCCCCGGATGGAGGAGGCGCCGGTATGGCTCCATCCCCATTGGCAACAGGCACAGAGATAGGTCCGAAAGACATTCCCATGCAGCTCACTTCATCCCTGAAACAGTTTGGCAGCAATGAGGACCCTGTTTGGCAGGCCCGGGTCGATCTGGCGGCGAGTTTCCGCTGGTTCGCGCGCCTCGGCATGCACGAGGCGGTCGCCAACCATCTGAGCGTCGCCGTTTCGCCCGATGGCGATCAGTTCCTTATGAACAGGGCAGGGCGGCATTTCTCGAAAATCCGCGCAAGCGATCTGCTGCTGCTCGATGCTCATGGCGACCGTGAGGCCATGGGCCCGGATACTCCCGATCCGACCGCCTGGCACATCCATGGGCGGCTTCATGCCCTGCTGCCGCAGGCGCGCTGCGTGATGCATCTTCATTCGAAATATGCGACCGCGCTTTCAGCCCTGGCCGACAGCACCCTTTATCCCATCGACCAGAACACCATGCGGTTTTTCGGCCGGGTGGCGCTCGATGACGCGTTTCCGGGCATGGCGCTGAATGATGATGAAGGCGACAGGCTCGCCTCTAAGCTGACGGACGGCAAGACCGTGCTCATGATGGGCAATCATGGCGTGCTGGTGACGGGCCCCACCGTCGCAACGGCGTTCGATGAGCTGTTCTATTTTGAGCGGGCCTGCGAAACGCTGATCACCTGCTACATGACAGGCAAGCCGATTCGGATCGTCTCCGATGAAATAGCAGCGCTGACGGAACGGCAATGGTCGGAATATGAGGGGTTGGCGGAAGCGCACCTGCGCGAGGTCAAGGCCATTCTGGATATCGAGGAACCGGACTACCGTTCCTAGAAAGCTGACACATTCATTGCGAAATTAATCTTCTGCCTGCCGGGGAAATGGGCTGACCTCACTCACATCAGGCGGCCCTTTTGGCGTTTTCACTCAGAAAAATGCTGTTTCTTCCCATCATCCGCGCTGTCGCTCCAACATGCAGCTCCGTCGTCGCAGACGGCTCCGTCCAGCATGTCCGAATGTGTTTTCATTGTCACACTTTCCCGGCTTTTGAAGCTGTGAGCGCCCGGCGGCGGAATTTACGTTGAAAGTTTTGGAACGTCATTGCTGTATTAGACCTACATGAATTAAAAATAAGGTGGTTACACCTAGATAATTTATAAATAGGTCGAAACGTATGGATTTCGATCAGGGGAGGTTGCCGGGAGTTCTGTTCCGGCAGCTGAAAATAATAAGCGTTCGTGTGGGAGGAAGACCTGATGAAGGTTCTCGGATTCCGTCCGTTGCTCATGGCTGGGGCGGCGGGTGTAGTGGCGATGTGGACAGGGAATGCGTCCGCTATTGATTTTAATCTCGGCAACGTCAAGACGAGCATAGACACGACCGTAAGCCTTCAGGCAGGCATCAGAACGTCAGGTCAGGATTGCTCTTTCATCAACTCCAGCAATGGGGGCTGCGGCGGCTATGATTTCAGCCGCAACTATGATGATGGCAACGTCAATACCAAGCGCTGGCAGCCCTACACGACGGCGGTGAAATTTAGTCAGGACATCCAGCTTGAGTGGGAGAACTACGGTGGCTTCATTCGCTGGAAGGGCTATTACGATTATTGGGGCGCCAATCAGGTCGGCACGCGCAACGGTGATTTTGGTCCCGTCGGGACAGGGCGCGGTTATCGCTCCCTGACGGACGCGGTGCGCGGCGACAGCGCAACCGACTCGATGAACGCGGCGGGACACGGCCTGCGCCTTCTGGATGCTTTCGTATATGGCAACTGGGAAGTAGACGATAATCCGGTCAACGTCCGTTTCGGCAACCAGGTCATCAACTGGGGTGAAAGCCTGTTCATTCAGGGCGGCATCAACTCTTATCTGGGATATGATGTTTCCGAACTGCGCACACCCGGTTCCGAGGTCAAGAACGCGGTGACGCCGATGCCGGCGATTTATGCGTCCATCGGTCTGCCAAACAATTTCAGCGTTGAGGCCTGGTACGAGTTCCTGTGGAATCCGATTCATCTTGATGCGGTTGGTACTTTCTTTTCGGGCACGGATTATTTCGGTCCCGGCGGCAATTATCAGGTTATCGGGCTTGAGTATGACCAGGCCGTGAAACTGGCGGGTGTTGCCGGTGCTCTTCAGAGCGGCCTTGTCCTGAAGCGTTCAGACGATGACCAGCCCGGCAATCAGGGGCAGTTCGGCGCCAAGGTCGGCTATTATGCCGACTGGCTGAATGACGGCACAGATACGGCTCTCTACTACACG
>JAATFR010000288.1 GCA_015655095.1 Hyphomicrobiales bacterium
GGATGTGGCAGGCCCCACGACGCTCAGCCAGACGCTCAAGGCCACCCGGTTCGATGGGCGTATTTCTCTCATGGGCGTGCTGACCGGCTTTGACGGCCATGTGGACACCGGTGCTGTTCTGGAAAAGCGGATCACGCTGCAAGGGAGCTATGTTGGGCCGGTCGCGACACTCGCCGCCCTGCTGAGAACCGGCATCAAGCCGCAAGTCGATCAGGTCTTCCCGTTCACTGATGCTGAGGCTGCCTACAATTCACTGCGCGATGCAGGACATTTCGGCAAACTCGTGGTGAACATCACTTAAGGTTCCATCACGGCAGGGGCGCCGCCAGCGCACAGGCGCAAACGCGGCACACTACACGCCGCCGACGCCCCTCCATGCTTCGCCTAATTCCCGGGTCTTTAACGCCCCGGAATCCACCAGCGAAACACGGAGGAGCGGGTCTTGCCCTGATCGCCCAGGTCGAAAGGAGTCCGCACATGACGGCCTCAAACGACCGCCGCCCGGAGTTCCACCGGATGATCGAGGCCGCCCGCCTGGTGATCCGGCCAACCCTCCTGACCGGCATCTGCTAGCGCGGCGACTGCGGCGGAGCCATGACGATCCGCACCGGCAAAAGCGGGCGCTATCGCTATGATGGCTGCTCGATCAAGGCGCGGCAGGGCGAAAACCGGCTGCAAGGGTCGCGCGATCCCCATAAACAAGCTCGATGATATGGCGGTCAATGAGGATCGCTTGCTCGATCCCGCCCGTCTGAAGAAGCTGCTTGGCGGCATCCTCTGCCGCCGCGAGGATCGAAGGATTTCCACGTCGCGCGGGAGCGCATTCGCGTCCACGAGGGCGGCTATCGGCGGGATCACCTGCGCGCGCTTGCGCAGAGCGTCGAGGTCGCAAACGACGCAATCCGCATCATGGGATCGAAAACGGAACTGCTAAAAACGCTTATTGCGGGCCAAGGGCGGCAATCGGCGGCGATTGGCGTGGCGAGAGGCGGACTGAAATGGCGGAGGGAGCGTCCGCCATACTGGCCTATTGCCGCCTATCGTTGCCTATCATCGCCTATTATTTTTCTGTGATAGATCAGCGCATTGCGTCTCATCTCCACTATGGACGTCCATAGCCGTCTGCCGCAATCTCCGTCTCGTGCTAGGGTAGATGCTGGGGTTAGCGCTGGGGCTGTTCCCGACAAGGATCTGCTTCAATGGCGGGGAGGGTCACGAACAAGCTCTCAGCGCGGTTCGTCGCGACCGTGACGGAGCCTGGGCGGTACGGGGACGGCGGGAACCTGCACCTGGCTGTTTCTCCGACCGGCGCGCGGAGCTGGCTGTTGATCTTTCGCCATGGAGGGCGCCAGCGGGAGATGGGCCTCGGTCCGGCCCGCGACGTACCTCTCGCTAAGGCGCGGGTCCTGGCGGCCGAGGCGCGAGCGCTCCTCGCGGATGGCGTCGATCCGCTTGAGCACCGCCGGCGCGTCGCCGAGGAGGCCGACAAGGCCGCGCAACGAGTGCCAACGTTCGGCGAGGCGGCGGACGCGCTTATCGAGGCAATGGCGCCGGCCTGGCGAAATCCGAAACATCGCGCTCAATGGCGTATGACGCTCGGCCGAGCTCGAGACGGAAAAGGCGACCTGACGGGCGAGGGTTACTGCCTCGGCCTCGCGGACCGGCCTGTCGACGAAATTACGACCGCCGACGTGCTGGCGGAGCTCAGACCGATCTGGCAGGCGAAGCCCGAGACGGCGGCCCGCATCCGCGGCAGGATTGAGGCGGTCCTGTCAGCGGCGAAGGCCGAAGGGCACCGGACCGGCGAAAACCCCGCGCTTTGGCGCGGACATCTGGATCGGCTCTTGCCTCCCCGGACCAAGCTCAGCCGCGGGCACCACGCCGCGCTGCCCTATGTCGACGCCCCGGAATTCATGAGGCGGCTTCGGCTGGCTGATGGGTTCGCGGCGAAGGCGTTGGAGTTCACCATCCTCACTGCCGCGCGGAGTGGTGAGGTGCGCGGTGCGACGTGGGCTGAGATCGACATCGACGCCAAGGTCTGGACCGTGCCCGCGGCTCGCATGAAGGGCGCGCGCGAACACCGTGTGCCGTTGAGCGGCGCTGCTATGACGGTTCTCGAAACGGTCAGGCCATATCGGCGCGCGGACGACATCGTCTTTCGCGGAGCCAAACTCTACGCGCCCCTCAGCGACATGAGCCTGTCCGCCGTGCTTCGTCGGATGAAGGCGTCCACGATCACCGTTCACGGCTTCCGGTCAACGTTTCGAGATTGGGCAGGCGATGCGACGGCGTTTGCGCGGGATGTTGCGGAGGCTGCTTTAGCGCATGCGATCCGCGACTCGGTCGAGGCAGCTTATCGACGTGGCGACGCGCTTGAGAAGCGGCGGGAGTTGATGGACGCGTGGGCAAGATTCTTGGGATCGGGCGTTCCGGGCTAAAAGTTATCCACAGGACATTTTCAAAGTAGAGAGAAAGCCAAGAGCGCCAACGGCTTGAGCCAGACATGCGCGTCGTTGATGGGCTCGCTCCTGCGAGGTGATGATAGGCAGTGATAGGCGATGCATAGTTATCGCCGATGACGCCCACGGCGTGGTGTCCAGACCAGTATAGACCGCTGTCACGTGATGGTTGAACATCGTCAACAGGCAACTTCACGAGGACAAAATGTTGATCTCTCGCAGTGACTACGTAACTCCTTTCGAGCGCCGCGCGTACCGGGTGAGCGAGTTCGCTCAGATGTATGGTTTGAGTAAAGCGTTCCTCTACAAACTTCGCGCAGAAGGAAAGATCAATATCAGTCGTGTGTCCGGAGCAGCCGTTATCCTTCGTGAGGATGCAGAGCGCTTCGAAGCCGAGATAAAGCGCCGCGCCTGAAACAGAAAC
>JAATFR010000130.1 GCA_015655095.1 Hyphomicrobiales bacterium
GCGGCGATCCTCTCGAGCGCCAAGTCGATCATGGACGTGAACGATCTTTTCGCCCTGCCCATGAATGACGCCGCCGTGCTGGCCCGTCAGATGGCCTCCGACCACCGCCGCCCCATGCATTTCGCTTCCAGCGTGATGCTGCTCGACTGCGCCCAACTGCGCCACTGGCGCATTGCCGAGGATTTTGCGGCTCTGTTCGAAATGAAACGGGATTATCGTGACTGGATGTGGCTGCTGCTGGAAAAGCCGGACCTGGTCGCGCCGCTTCCCGCCGTGTGGAATGATTTCGACAGGCTGACCCCGGAAACGCGAATGCTGCATAACACCCATCGGCGGACCCAGCCGTGGAAAACCGGCCTTCCGGCTGACTTCACCGCGCGCGGCACAACTTTTTCATCACGGCTCGGCCTTGCATTGCGCTCGCTCAAGGCCCTGTTGCCTGGCCTGGGCTCCGCCCCCAATGGCTATTACACGCCCCACCCAGACGCTGCGCAGGAAAAGCTGTTCTTCACCCTGCTACAGGAGTGCATCGACCTTGGCCTCGTCAACCGCCAGGAATTGCAGGTTGAGGTGGAGCAGCGGCACCTGCGCCCCGATACGCTGAAGCTGGTGCGCGCCTGAGCCCGACCTTCATTCAACTCTAGACGACAGACGGCGGAGGCGCATTAACGAAATCGTCCGTATAGCTCGCGCCAGCCTCCTTGCGACCGCCCTTCATGTGATCCATGAAACTGCCGAGCGGTGAATTCACCAGAACATGCTTTGCCCTGCGCCCTGCGCCAAGGGCAATATCGTGGCTTTTATGCCCTTCGAGCTCCAACCGTTTGCGCAACACATCGAACAGATAGGCATCGTGGTACTCATATTCCCTGAACAGAAGATCATGGGTGAACATGCGCTCCAGTTCATCCATGTAAATCCGGGTCGCCGGGTGGCGCAGATCGAAGACGAGGAAGCCCGTTTCCGTATGAATGGACCATCGGCGCAGGCAGCCCACGAAACAGTCCGGCGGCAGGAAACTTTCAAGCTGCGCCGCGCTCACGTCGGCGAAGAAGCGAGTATCGGCGTCTATCCAGATCAGCACATCGGCATCCGTGGTCCGGGAGGCATCGATGATGGCGAAGCATTTATGCGCGAAACGCACCGCATCCCAGCGATAGCCGAGCCCCCACTTCAAGCCCTTGATGGCATAACGCCCCAGATAATTGTTGTAACGGAGCCTTGGCTTTATCCGCCACGCCTTGCCATGAGCAAGCCTGCTTCCCGCATGACGCGCCTTGAAGGCCGTGAGGCCGGGGCAGCGGGCAAGCAGATCGCGCGCCTCGATGCGCGGGCTTTCGACATCGGGCGTAAATTCTTCGCTGTAGAGCAACAACTGAATTTCAGGCGGCCAGTGATGGTCGAAGGTCGTCGCCATCTGCCGGCCATATTTCTCATAGCCAGCCTTGTGAGACGTCGTAACGACAGCCCGGCGAAGAGGCCGGACAGCCCCATCCGGCAGAGCAGAGTCCAGCGCGTTATCACTCATTCGTCACGTCCTTACCGACTTACGGCTATTTCGCAAAAAGCTGCGACATGTCCCTGAACGACTTGAACTCAAGGGCATTCCCTGCCGGATCATGGAAGAACATCGTCGCATGCTCGCCGACCTCTCCCCTGAAGCGGATATAGGGCTCGATGGCAAACTTTACCCCGGCCTTTTTCAGCCGGTCCGCCAGCGCTTCCCAAACCGGCATCTCCAGAACCACACCGAAATGCGGCACCGGCACATCGTGCCCGTCCACCGGATTATGATGTGATTTCTTCCTGCCCGCGAGACCGGGATCGAGATGGACGACAAGCTGATGGCCGTAGAGATCAAAATCGATCCAGCTTTCCGCGCTCCGTCCTTCGGGACAGCCCATGAAGTTTCCATAAAATTCCCGGGCGGCGGGAATATCGTCGACTGGAATGGCAAGGTGGAACGGCTGCATCGCTTGTCCTCTGGCAGGTTGCATCGCCTATATAATATCCGCCATGCGCTTTCCAAAGCCCACATCGGGGCGGGCAAGACCTGTTGCCTCCCTTCAATGGCTCCCTCTGTTCCCCGGCAAGAGGCCCCTGTCAGAACAGCCGCGCCCATGCCATTGTGCCCGCCATCGGTTTTCGCACACCATTTCTGCACTTCGAGGGAGTTAGACCATGGCCATGTATGAAGACGTGCTTCTGTTCATCAACGGCACCTGGAAGCAAAGCCGAAGCGGGGAAACGATCAGCATCATCAACCCCGCCACCGGCAGCGAAATCGGCCGCGTCGCAAAAGCGGGACAGGGCGACCTTGATGAGGCGCTCGACGCGGCGGGAGCGGCTTTTCTGCTATGGCGGGACACCTCGGCGTTTGAGCGCGGCAAGATCATGCGCAAGGCCGCCGACCTGCTGCGCGAGCGGGCCGAAGCCATCGCCCATCTCATGACCATGGAACAGGGAAAAATCCTGCCGGAAGCCAGAATGGAAACACTGGCCGCCGCCGATATCATTGACTGGTTCGCCGAGGAAGGAAGACGCGCCTATGGCCGCCTCATTCCCGCCCGGCGGCCCGGCGTCAGCCAGATGGTCGTACAGGAGCCCGTCGGCCCGGTGGCCGCGTTCACGCCATGGAATTTCCCGATCAATCAGGTCGTCCGCAAACTTTCAGCCGCGATCTCGGCGGGCTGCTCCATCATCATCAAGGGACCGGAGGAAACGCCGCGCTCCCCGGCCGAACTGATCCGGTGCTTTCATGATGCAGGCGTGCCCGCAGGCGTGATCAACCTTGTCTATGGCGTCCCTTCGGAAATTTCCGAATATCTCATTCCCCACCCCGTCATCCGGAAAATCTCCTTCACGGGATCGGTGCCCGTGGGCAAGCATCTGGCGGCGCTTGCCGGACTTCACATGAAGCGCTCCACGATGGAACTGGGCGGCCATGGCCCGGCCATCGTATTCGGCGACGCGAACATCGACGAAGCCAGCAAGACGCTCGTGGCGGCGAAATTCCGCAATGCGGGGCAGGTCTGCGTTTCCCCCACCCGCTTCCTGATCGAGGAAAAGGTTTTCGACGAGTTCGTCGAGAAATTCACGGCGGGCGCGCGACAGGTGAAAGTGGGCGACGGTCTGGCGGCGGACTCGACCATGGGTCCTCTCGTCAATGAGAGACGTCTGACGGCAATCGAAAGCCTGGTCGCGGATGCAACCTCGAAGGGGGCAAAGCTTGAGACCGGTGGCAGCCGCATCGGCAATCAAGGCTATTTCTTCGAGCCGACCGTGCTGAGCAATCTCGATCTGAGCATGAGAGTGCTGAACGAGGAGCCGTTCGGACCTCTGGCCCTGATGATGCCGTTCCGGGGAATCGACGAGGTGATCACGGAAGCCAACCGGCTGCCCTTCGGGCTGGCCGCCTACGCGTGGACCTCATCAGGCGAAACCGCCACCCGGCTCGGGCAAGGCATCGAAAGCGGCATGATCACCATCAACCATCTGGGCCTTGCACTCCCCGAAGTGCCGTTCGGCGGCATCAAGGATTCAGGCTATGGATCGGAAGGCGGTTCGGAGGCCATCGGCGCTTACCTGAACCAGAAATTCATCAGCCGGACGGGCGTGTAAGGCACCGCGAAAAAAGCTTCCACCGCCCACTCACGACCGGGGCGGTGGAAGCTCTGCAAGAATATGCGCCGCGCCGACAACCGAGACATCGACCAGCGATCCGGCCGGGGGCGTTTCCATCAGTGACTTTCTCAATGCGAGGCGAAGGCCGGATGCGGCCGGGGCTCCGGCATCTGTCTTCGATGCAAGGCCATTGTCCACCAGCTGGACAATGACTGTGCACTGTCCCCCGCCGAAATCCGTTTCCACGATTTCCCCCGACACCCTTTCAGGGAAAGCCGATGACGCGGCATCCGCCGCAGGGGCGAGAATGATCTGTTCTGGACGCAGCATGATCCGCGCCGCGCCGCGCAAGCGCCCCTGCCCGACAGCGATGCGGCCAAGCGCGCATATAGCCCATCCTTCCACAAATTCCGCAGGCAGAACAATCGCATCGCCGAGAAATTCGGCGACCATGGCATTGAGCGGATGCAGATAGAGATCGCGCGGCGAACCGGTCTGCAACAGACGACCCTGACGCATCACCGCAATCTTATCAGCGAAAGAAAGCGCTTCCGACTGATCATGAGTCACGAGGATCGTTGTGATTCCCGCCGCGCCAAGAAGGCTTGCCACCGCCTTGCGCGTGCCGACGCGAAGCGCCGTGTCGAGCGCTGAAAAAGGCTCGTCAAGCAACATCAGGCGGGGGCCCGGCGCCAGCGCCCGGGCGAGCGCCACCCGCTGCTGCTGGCCACCGGAAAGCTGGTCCGGCCGGCGCTGGAGCAGGCTTGCATCCAGTTCCACCATCGCCATCAGATCGTGAATCCGTGCCGTTCTTCCAGCGTCACGGCGCGGCAGGCCAAAACCGATATTATCGGCAATGTTCAGGTGGGGAAAAAGCGCGCCATCCTGTGCGACGATGCCGATACCGCGCCGCCAGGCGGGCACAAAAGCCCCGTCACCAGCCAGCACCTCGCCATCGAGAACAAGGCGGCCCGCGTCCGGCCTCTCGGAACCGGCAATGATGCGCAGAAGCGTGGTCTTGCCGGAACCCGACGGCCCGATGATTGCCGTCCGGCCGCCACGTTCAATCGCGAGGCTCACATCGGCCAGCGCGGTTGCAGCCCCATAGTTCTTGTCCGCGGATTCGATCGTGAGAAAACTCATCGTCCTGCACTCCGTCTCGATTGAACATAGAGAAGCCAGGTCAATGGCAACGAGAAAAGCACCATGATCACGGCATAGGGCGCGGCGCCCGCATAATCAATTTCACCGCTGAGCGCCCAGAAAGCCATGGCAAGGGTGCGGGTTCCATTCGGCGCCAGCATCTGCGTCGCGGTCAGTTCATTAAAAATGCCGAGCGACACAAGCGCCATGCTGGCCGCCGCGCCGGGAGCAGCCAACCGCATGGTGACGGACCACAGCACACGCACTGGCGAGCGCCCGAGGCTGCCCGCCGCCTGCTCAAGCTCGACAGGGGCCTGAGCAATGCTGGCGCGCAGGCTGATCAGGGCGCGCGGCAGGAACATCAGCGCATAGGCTGCAAGGATGGTGAACAGCGTCTGATAAAGCGGCAGCGCCACGCGGACGGTGATGGTGACCAGCGCCAGCGCAACCACCACGCCCGGCAGAGACCCGACAATGTAGTTGCAGCCCTCCAGCAGGCGCTGCAACGTCCCGGGCCTGCGGATCGAGATCCACGCCATGGGGATTGCTATCAGCGTTGCGAGCGCGGCCCCGCCAATGGCAAGAACGAGCGTCTGTCCCAGCGCGAGACCAATCTGGTCGAGCCGCCATATGCCGGCTCCGCCCGCGACAAGCCAGCGCGTCAGTGTCACGAAGGGCACGCCAAGCGACAGGATGACGATAATGAGAGGCAGGAGAAGACAAGGGATGGCAGCCCGGCCGAGCAGGAAGGGACGGGGCGCAACCGCCGCGCCTGAGCCAACCCGGGCATAACGCTCCCGGCCCCGCAGTCCCCCTTCCAGCATCAGCAGCACGAGGCAGCAGGCCACCAGCACGCCAGCGAGCATATTGGCTGCCGGGCCGTTAAAGGTCGACTCAAACTGCTGAACGATCGCCGTGGTGAAGGTGTCGAAGCGGATCATGACGAAAAGGCCATATTCGGCGAGAAGGTGCAGCCCCACAAGGAGCGAGCCCCCCAGGATGGCAAGCCGCAACTGGGGCAGCACGACACGCCTGAACACCCGTGACGGGGAATGGCCCAGCGAGGCGGCGGCATCCTCCAGACCGGGATCGAGTTGCCTCAATGCGGAGGCGACCGGCAGATACAGAAACGGGAAATAGGCCAGCACTGAAATGAGAACACCTGCCCAGAGGCCATGGAGACCGGGCAGCAGGCTGATCCAGGCATAACTCTGCACGAAGGCGGGCACGGCAAGCGGCGCGACAGCAAGCCCGGCCCAGAGCCGAGCGCCCGGCAAATCCGTGCGCTCGGTCAACCAGGCGAGCGTCACGGCAAGCGCGACGCAGATGGGTATGGTAAACACAACCAACAGCACGGTATTGATCAGAAGATCGCCGACATAGGGCCTGAAAATCATGGCCGACGCCGTTGCCCACCCCGTCTGGATCGCGACCCAGACGATAAAGCCGAGCGGCAGCAGGGAGGCGATGGACACCAGCACGGCGGCAAGGCTGATCCACGAAAAGGAGGAGCACAGATTTGCCATGCTCTTTCGCCGGTCAATAATTAAGGCATCTTGCGGCGTGATAGTCTCAACGATTTCATGCATCCCTCTATATCCCCCCGCGAACTCTCGCCAGACAACAAAGCGGCCTTCCGAGGTGGCACCCTGGAAGGCCTGTTCCCGACTCGAGAATCTGTCTGTCCGGTGTTTACAAAATGCCCGCATCCGTCATCAGATCTGTGACCTTTTTGCTGTCGAGGCGGGATGGCTCGACCTTTGGGGCCTGAAGATCGTCAAGCGGCACAAGCTTCGGATTTGAGGCGGCGCCGGCACCGACCGCATATTCAAACGAGGTTCCGGTCTTGAGGATTTCCTGCCCGCCCTTGCCCGTGATCCATTTGAGGAAAGCCTGCGCCTCCGCGGGATGCTTGCTGGAGGCGACCACGCCGCCGCCAGAAATGCTGACGAATGCGCCCGGGTCCTGATGGCCGAAATAATACAGCGCCACGTTCTTGCTGTTCTCGCCGGTCTTCGCCTGATCGCCGAACCAGTAATAATGATAGATTATCGCGCCTTCGACCTGCCCGGCGTTAACCGCTTTCATCGCCGTGCTGTTGCCCTTGTAGGCGGTGAAGTTTTTCCTCATCGCCTGGAGCCAGGCAGCTGTGGCCTTTTCACCTTTCAGTTGCAGCAGCGCGGCCACGATAGCCTGGAAATCCGCGCCACCGGGTGAAGCGGCCCAGCGCCCCTTCCAGCTCGGGTCCGCCAGATCCATCAGCGACTTGGGCAGCTTGTCCTCGGTCAGCTTCGTCTTGTCATAGGCAAAGACCGTGCTGCGCGCTGCAACGCCGGTCCAGTTGCCGCTGGAGGGGCGGAACTGCGCGGGCACCTGCGCCAATGTATCGGCATCGAGCGGCGCGAAGAGCCCCGCCTTGTCCACCAGCGTCATGGCCGGGGAATTTTCTGTCAGGAACACGTCGGCGGGCGAGGCCTTGCCCTCGGCGACAATCTGGTTGCCAAGCTCGGTGTCGCCGCCATTGCGAACCGTGACCTTGATGCCGGTCTCAGCCGTGAAGGCATCGGCCCATGCCTGGGTCAGGCTTTCGTGCTGGGCGTTATAAACCACGATGCCGTCTGCACTGGGCGTGACGGTTCCGGCATTCGCGGCGAGCGGCGCCACAATCAATCCGGCAGCAAGGGCGAAGACGCCTGCCAGTTGCGGGAGGAGGAGTTTCATCAAGGCCTCTTTTGTAATGGCGATCAGTCAGGTTGCCTTTAGCCGGGACAAACTAGCATCCACTTCTTAATAATCATTATCAAAAATAATTGTAAGTACCTTCTGATCTCTCGCCCCGGTCTTATGGACGCAGCTCATCTGCCCTCCGGCAAAGGCGCCCACGCTCGACCATGAGCGGGGGCGCAGACCCACATTGAATCTCAATCCAGTACAATGAAATATTTGTATCCAATATATCGGATATGTTATTCTGATTTATCGCAGATAGAGTATCCTCCATGACAAGTTTGCAAAAAGAATATGATTATATCGTCGTCGGTGCTGGTTCTGCTGGCTGCGTGCTCGCAAACCGTCTCTCTGAAGATAGCGCAAGCCGTGTCTTGCTGCTGGAAGCGGGCCCCAAGGATGGCAGCATTATACTGAGAATGCCGGCGGCTCTTGGATTGCCGCTTCAGTCCACCCGTTTCAACTGGGGTTATACAAGCGAACCGGAACCGGGACTGAATGGCCGGACGAGCGATCAACACCGGGGTCGCGTTCTTGGCGGCTCCTCCTAGATCAACGGCATGGTCTTTGCCCGCGGCAACCCCCTTGATTATGAGGGCTGGGCCGCCCGTGGCCTGACGGAATGGTCTTACGCCCACTGCCTTCCCTATTTCCGCAAAATGGAGACCTACGAAAAAGGGGCCGACCTTTATCGCGGCGGAGAAGGCCCCCTGCATGTGCACAAATGCCGCGCGGAAAACCCGCTCTATCATGCATTCCTGCAGGCTGGTCAGGATTACGGCCTTCCCCTGACGCCTGACCATAACGGCTATCAACAGGAAGGCGTCCTTGTCGCCCAGGCATCCACCTATCGTGGGGAACGTGAAAGCGCATCCCGCGCTTTTCTGACACCGGCGGCCGGCCGGGGAAACCTCACCATTTTCACGAATACGTCCGTGAAACGTCTCAATGTCAACGGCAACCGGGTGACGGGCGTCCTCATCGATATTCAGGGAGAAGAGCATTCCGTCGAGGCGGACCGCGAGGTCATTCTGTGTGCTGGAGCCTTTGGTTCACCACAGATCATGATGCTGTCTGGCATCGGAAACGCCGATCATCTCCGCGAGACGGGGATCGAGGTGAAGCATCATCTGCCAGGTGTCGGCAGCGATCTTCAGGATCATGTCGCCGTGCCAATCCAGTTCTCGGCAAAAAAGCCCGTTTCGCCAACGAAAGAGCTTTCGCAGATCGGGCGGCTTTTCACCGGCGCTCGCTGGATGTTGACGAAGGGCGGGCTCGGGGCAAGCAATTACTTTGAGGTCGGCGCGTTCTTCCGCAGCAGCAATTCAGCCTCATATGTCGATATGCAGCATGAATTTACCCCGATGATCGGCGAGTTCTTTCGGGGCAAGGCGCGGGTGGAGAACGGTTTTCAGTATTTCACGAGTGTGATGCGTCCTGAAAGCCGCGGAAGCGTACGCCTCAATCTGGCCAACCCGGCGGCTGCGCCGGAAATCAGGTTCAATTACCTGACAGCCCCCAAAGACATCGCGCAGATGAAGGACGGCGTGCGAAGGACTCTTGAAATAATCCGGCAGCGCTCATGGGACAAGCTCCGCGACAAGGAGGTCACTCCCGGCATCGACATCAACGATGACAAGGCTCTTGAGAGCTGGATCAGGGCCAATGCCGGTACGGGATATCATGCCGTCTCAACGTGCCGTATGGGCATTGACGCAATGGCCGTGACCGATGGCGAAGGCCGTGTCCACGGCATGGCGGGGTTGCGAGTTGCAGATGCATCCCTCATGCCCTGCCTCGTAACCGGCAATACAAACGCACCCACCATCATGATCGCCGAGAAAATATCTGATGCAATCCGTGGCCGGAGAATGTCGCCGATCACGGCGCCGTTTCCCCTCTCATGACTTCCGGCCCATCGCCTGACTGACTTTTAATGCCGCTCCATGGATTCGATACCGATCACACAGAGAACCTGATTTGACGCCGGGCCGGGATGATGGCCACGCGTCCGATAGAAACCACAATATGAGGTTGTTGAAATGTCCAAGACAGTTGCCAGTAAAGAAAACGCCGGTTTGATCCGGCGCTATTCCCATTACATCAACGGAGAGAACATCACTTCTACCTCGGGCCGCCTTATAGAGCGCATCAACCCGGCCACGGGTAAGCTGATCGGCACCCTGCAGGATGGCACGGCAGAAGACGTCGACCTCGCCGTTTCCGCGGCGGTCGAGGCTTTTGAAGACGGGCGCTGGAGCGGCCTGACGGCAGCGCAACGCTCAGATGTTCTGCGGAACGTTTCAAGGCGGCTAAAAGAAGATTGGCAGGATCTTGCTCTCTACGAATCTCTTGAGACCGGCAAACCGCTCGCCCAGGCTTCAGGCGAGGCCCAATGGGCTGGCGACATCTGGGACTATGCCGCAGGCCAGGCACGCTCGCTCCATGGCGAAACCTATACGAATGTTGGCGAGGACAAGCTCGGGCTGGTGCTCAAGCATCCCGTGGGCCCTGTCGGCTTGATCACGCCCTGGAATTATCCGATTGTCGTGCTCAGCCAGAAGCTTCCTTTTGCATTGGCGGCCGGATGCACTGTCGTTGCCAAGCCGAGCGAGCTGACCTCCGGCAGCACACTCGCCATCGCCAAATTCCTTGAAGAGGCCGGTTTGCCAAAAGGCGCGTTCAACGTGGTCACCGGCTATGGCGATCCGGTTGGCAAACGAATTGCGGAACACCCGCACATTCGCATGATTTCCTTCACGGGATCGACAGTGACGGGTCAATCCATTGCGCGCGCCGCGACCGGCAACATGAAGAAGGTCGTTCTCGAGCTTGGCGGCAAAAACCCGACCGTCGTCTTCAGCGATGCAAACCTTGAGGCCGCCGTCGATGGCGCAATCAAGGGATTCGTCTATAACTCAGGCGCTGAATGTTGCAGCGGAAGCCGCGTATTCGTTCAGCGCGAGTCCATTGCGGCGTTCACAGAACTCCTCTGCAAACGCCTTGAGGCTGTCAAAGTGGGCGACCCGATGGATCCTCTGACAACAATGGGCGCGATCATCAACGAAGCCCAGTTCGCAAAGATCAACCGCTATATCGCCGAAGGCAAAAAGAGCGGCGACCTGGCATTCGGCGGCAATGTCATCACTGACCTGCCGGGCCTTTTCGTGCAGCCGACGGTTTTCACAAACGTCTCGCCAACTGCGCCGATCGCCCGAGAGGAGGTCTTCGGCCCGGTTCTCGTCGTCATACCGTTCGATGATCTCTCTGACGCCATCAGCCTTGCCAATGATACCGAATATGGCCTGGCGGCGGGCGTCTGGACGAGCAATCTGGAAACCGCGCTGACCATGGCGCGAAAGGTCCGGGCTGGCATCGTCTGGGTCAACACATTCCTCGACATGCCCTCCGAAGTTCCGTTTGGTGGAACCCGGCAGAGTGGATATGGCCGTGAGAATGGCCGCCAGGCGATTGAGGAGTTTACCGTGACGAAGTCAGTGGTGGTGCAGAACCCGAGCACCTATGAACGCTATCTCGGATAATCCGGCATAAACAGGAATCGAGATCAAGGCGAGGCCCGGATAATCTCAAAATGTCCGGGCCTTTTTCTTTAGAATTTCAGGTCCTCGCTGCGTTCAAGCACCAGATAAATTCAAAGCCGGTAATAAAGTGCGCTTTCCGGGGACAGCGGAGTCCGACCCCGAATGTGGTCAGAAATCTTTTCCGCAATCATGATCACTGGCGCGTTCAGGTTTCCACTCACGATTTCAGGCATGATCGACGCATCCACCACCCGAAGATTATCGAGGTTGTGAACGACGCCATGTTCGTTGGTCACCGACATGTCGTCAAAGCCCATCCGGGCACTGCAACATGGATGATAATTGGTGCTCGCGTTGTCGCGCAGCCAGGCCAGTATCTCGGCATCCGTCCTGACGCCGGCACCGGGTGTCACCTCATCGCCACGCAGCTCATCCCATGCCGGTTGCGAGATAATATTGCGCGTCGCCTTGACCCCCTGGACAAGCTGCTCGCAATCATCTGGATCCTGCATATGGTTGAACACGAACTTTGGAGCGGCATTGGGATTTGCCGAGGCGATCCACACGCGTCCACTGCTTTTGGGACGCATCAGGCTAATATAATATTGAAAACCATGGCCAAGCTGCACGGCTCCATGCTGCAGCTCGCCCAAAAGGGCCAGAAACTCGAACTGAATATTGGGAATCTTCTCGCTGTCACGGGTTCGAATGAATGCGCCGACCTCGAAAAAGTTCGTCGCCCCAAGGCCGGTTCTCGTCAATAACCATCGGGCTCCGAGCAGACCGCGCCTGATGGTGCTCAGATCCTTTGCGACTGAAACGTCTTTGGTAATCTTGTACTGGATAGCGGCGGCGGTGTGATCCTTCAGTCCAAGCCCGACGCCCGGCAAATCAACCGTGCTTTTAATACCGAGAGCGGCCAGCTCCTGCGCGTTACCCACTCCAGAGAGCATGAGAAGCTGAGGCGAGTTCAGGGCGCCACCGCACAAGATAACCTCGCAGTCGATCTCAACCGAATAGCTCTGGCCTTCCTGCGTGAAGTGAACACGAGCGGCACGCTTGCCTGCAAGCTCAATACGACTCACCCGGCTTTGGACAATGACATCCAGCGTGGGCCTGTCTGGTCCCTCATGCAGGTAGGCGCGCGAGGTGCTCCAGCGAAGACCCTTTCCCACATTGCGCTGGGTCACATGAACACCCTCCTGACGAAAACCATTATGATCTTCAACACGAAGGTGACCGGCCTGCTCACCGGCCTTCAGAAAACACGCATACATTGGATGATCGGCAGCGCAGCTCTCAACCATCATGGGGCCGGATGCACCACGATATTCGCTCTTCACGCCACTGAATGTCTCAGCCTTTTTGAAGTAAGGAAGCACATCGGCATAGCTCCATCCGGGCAAATCTTTTCCCCAATGGTCATAGTCCCGAGGATTGCCGCGAACCCAGTTCATGCCGTTAATCGAGGACGAACCGCCCAGAACGCGCCCCCGGGCTTCAAGAATGGTCCGCTGGTTCAGATAAGGTTCCGGATCGCTGTTGAAAAACCAGTTATATTTATCACTCCCAAGGGGAACGCCCAGAGCAGCCGGCATCTTGATAAAGATGCTGTCATCCCATGGCCCCGCCTCGATAAGGAGAACGCGGTGTCTATCTTCAGCCAGCCGCCCTGCGACAACGCTGCCCGCCGAGCCGGATCCAATGACGACATAGTCATAGCTTCGGTGGATTTGAGCGGCGCTTCTGATCTTTCTCACTACATCTCACTCCAATAGACATCATCCTGACGGGCCGGGACGCACGCAACCTACGGTGGGTGACAAAACATTGCACAGCCGCTGATGCACAGACAAAAGGGATCAGCCGGTTAGCTAACCTTGCGCTAGTCTGTTCGTTCCCGTCATATTCAATTGCTCCAGAACATCATTCGCGGCGGCCGCGACATGGTCTGCACTCAGTTGCATGGCGAGAGCTATATCTTTCTGCCTGAATGCCTCAAAAATGCGTTCATGGTCCTCTGCAGCTTTAGCCTGCGCGCCCTTAATTCCAATCTGAAGACGCAGATAGCGGTCGGCTGCATTATGCAGATCAACCAGCATGGCCAATGTTCTTGGTCTTTCGGCGGGAACGCACAAGGACCGATGAAACTCCCAGTTAAGGCGGCTGAGTTCTTCAGCCGATGCCCCGGTTTTTAACCCGTTCTCATATGCTGTCCTGGCCTTCCCGGCCTCCTCAATCGCATCTCCATCTGCCTTTTCGATGGAGAGCCGAAGGAGGAAGGGCTCAATCAGCCGGCGCGCCTCAAACACCTCTCCGGCATCATTCAGCGAAAGTTCTGCGACGACAGCGCCCTTGTGGGTATGGATGACCACAAGGCCTTCCTGCTCAAGGATGAGCAAGGCTTCGCGTATCGGAATGCGGCTTACACCCAGCTCAGTTGCAAGCGCCTCCTGCCTGATCTGTTCTCCACCGCGATATTCCCCCATTATGATCCGACGACGGATCACATTACCTACGCTGGCGGTCACAGTTTGCCGCTTGACCGCTCCAGAATCCCCTGATTGCCTAGACAACTAAATCCAACTCCAGATTCCGCATGGCAATACCAGCCAGCGCTACTTTACGCGTCACAATCGTCTGGAACGAGCCGACAGTCCCAGATTTAAAGAAGAGCCTCAAGATTTTCTGCCCAGCATAATATGCATTTTGACAGACGCCCGAATTATGATCCTTGCAGCAAAAAACCTGCCGACACCTTTCTTGGCAGACCTCCCGCAATCTTCTGGACGCTTCTTATTTGACAGCCCCGCCCAGCACAAAGCCGCCCCGGAATAGTCGCGCCATGACAATGTAGAGAATGATCACAGGTGTCGAATAGACAAGCGAATAAGCAGCGATGGCACCATAGTTCACAACATCAGCCGTCATGAAGCCAAAGATGGCTACAGGACTCGGCTGCTGTACCGTGTCAGTGATCAATACGAGAGGCGGCAGGAAATTTCCCCAGGTATTTATGAAACCATAGATGGCCGCCGCCATAATGCCCGGCAGGCAAAGAGGCGCTATGACGCGGACAAGAATGCGGACGATACTTGCCTGCTCAATGCGGGCGGCCTCCTCAAGATCAAGAGGAATGGCGTCAATTGCGTTTTTGATGACGTAAATCTCGAACGGCATCGCCGTCACCCCGAGAAACACGGCAGTGGGTATCAGGGAAAGACAATCCGCCCACTGGAAAATCTGATAAATCGGGATAATCAGAATCGAAATCGGAACACCCGACAAGAATAAAATAGATAACAGAATCCCGTTTTTCCCAGGAATTTTATGGCGGGAGAAAGAATAGGCCGCGATTGATGACGGGATGGTTGCAACACATGTCGCCACTATGGAAAGCATAAGGCTGTTGCCCAGCGCTCTCATATTATTTCTGTTGAAAGCTATCTCAAACTGGTGAAGCGTCAGGGTCGGCCATTCCAGCTGCTGGCTGGCCTGAGTATCGACAGAGGCAACAAGCAGCCAAATCATCGGCGAAAGAAAGAACAGGGCGCACAAGATGAGCAGAAGATTCACGGCGACCTTGCCCGGACTCAGCACACGGACTGGTACGGGCTCGCCCGGGAGAGACATTGACTGGCTCATGTTTACTCTCCCGCCTTTTTCACCGAGGTCGCCCGCCGGGTGCTCAGATAGCCGATCAGAACGAATAAACTTCCAAGGATGGCGGATAGCAGAATGATCACATTGCCGAGAAGCGCGCCGAAACCAAGCCGGTGGAACGTAAACCCTTGAACATAAGAGTATAGCGGAAGGATGTTGGTCGCATTTGCAGGACCGCCGCCGGTCATCAGGAAGATCAGTGTAAAATTGCCGAACGAAAGCAGACACATCAGCAGCGCCGAGGTCACGATCGTCGGACGAAGCGAGGGCAGAATGATGCGGATGAAACGTTGATATGCGCTGGCGCGCTCCAGCAACGCCGCCTCGATCATCTCATGGGAAATATTGCGTAACGCGGCGCTGAACATCAGCATTGAAAGGCCGCACAACCACCATATGTTAGCCACTGACACGACAGTCATCGGGTAGTTATAAAGAAACTCGACATGGGGAAGGCCCAGCAGAAACGGAAACACGCCTCCTGCTGACGTCGATGCATGCCACATGACCGCTACCGTCACCGGTGGAAGGATACACGAGAGCATGGCAGCCGCCCCGACGATGCCACGAAAAACGGGAGCGCCCGCCTGCATCAGCAGAGCGAGCACCAGACCTCCAATCGTCGACCCGATTGCACCCGACCCAACGACGAAAATCATCGTGATGTATAAGGAGTGATAGAACTCCTCATTACGGAACATGGACTTAAGATTCACCGATCCCGTAAACCAGAAGTTCGTTGAATGCGGTCCGATTAATTGGAGATTCGTAAACCCGAGATAGAACGAATATACAACGGGTCCCAGAAAAAGGAGGAAGAGGAGCAGTCCTGCCGGCGAAAGAAACGCCAGGCTGGCAGAATCGAAGCGTCGTCCGTCAATACGGCGCCCTTTAAGGATATCTGAATGCGATGACACCACAGCCTCTTCCTCTTTCAAATCGCTACTGTCAGATCAGTTCTTGACGGCAACCTCATCTGGCCCAACCTGATCACTGACGTAGTCCTTCATCTTGCCGATTGCGTCATCGACAGAGAGTTTGGGATCAAGAATGACAGCTTGGGTAGCCGTTAGAAAACCCTGAGCCCATACGGAATAGTTTGGATCCAGAGGCGCAATCTGGGCATTGAGCGAAATCTTAGCGAACTCAGGCCGGAAGGCCGGAGAAACACTCAGATACTCAGGATCTTTGGTATATTCCGGCACCGGAGCCACAAGTGCGATTGCCTTGTCAGCTTCCAGCATATTTTTGCGGCTCTGCGCAAGGTTGAGCAGATCCCAGGCCAGATCAGGGTGCTTGGTTCCGCTGCCGATGGCGAGTGTCCACCCACCGATCATAGTTGCGCTTCCTGCCCCACCACCATTGATCGTCGGAAGAGGCGCAATACCGATATCAGAGGCCGCATCAGCCCAGTAAGGCGAGCTGAGCGCCTTTGTCCAGAGTTCAGGGAACCAGTTACCTGCCAGGCAAATCCCGATCTTGTGCTCCGGCATGAGAGCGGGTGGGCTTGCCTCTGCCATTGTGTCCATGATCTGCGAGGTCGGAGGCAGCACGCCGGCAGCGGCGGCATCCTTGTAGAACTGGATTGTTTCCCGAAGCCCCTTGCTGTCGACGACCCATTTGCCATCGTCCGTAAAGACTGTCGGATCAGAGGAACCGGCGAGGAAGTTGCCCGGACCAGCGAAGACGCCAAAGGTGCCCTGGCTCGTTCCCGTCTGAATCCAGAGCGGATAAATTGCAGGAGAAATCGCTTTCAGTTTTTTTGACGCATCAAGAACATCCGCCCAGGTCTTCGGCTCCCAGGGGGTCGGAATCCCAGCCTTTGCGAACAAGGTCTTGTCGTAGAGGAGGCCATAAACATTTGTGCCCTGGCTCACGGCATAGACGTGACCATTTACGGTCTCGGCGGCCTTCAGCTGCGGATTAAAACCCTTCCACCAGTCGGCCGTCGCCAGATATTTGTCTATCGGCAACAGATAGCCGGTGGAGACCCATTGCCCGAGATTGAGATCCGCCAATCCTACGACATCCGGCGCGCTGCTCTTTGAGCGGAAGAGAAGAGCCATCTTGTTCTCGGAGTCACTGAAGCCGCCATGGGCTTCCTCCAGCACGACCTTTACGCCGGGATGTGTCGCCTCGAACTGCTTTATCACATCAGCCCACCAGGCCTTGCCAGCCTCAGGCGTCGCCGGCTCGAAATCAGCCGGATAGGCAACCTTGAGAGTAATATCATCCGCAGCTTTTGCGCCTACAGGAGCGAATGCAAGGGCCGCAAAGGCCAATGCAATCGCTGTCGACTGAAAAACCGAACGCCTGAATTTTATTTTTTTGTACCCGGATTTATACGGAGTCGCCACGTGCACACCTCATTCAAAGGAATGGAAACAGAAGTCGTCAGCCAGCAGCCCAAGGAAGCTTGGTATCAGCCTGCGTAGGCTTATCTCGGTTACCGAGGATGTTGTCGCCGCTTGCACGGTCGAAGAGGTAGATGTCATCTAGATCAAGAGCCAGCTCAACGGTCTGGCCAAACTTGATGTCCGGAAAACTTGGGAACTTGCTAACAATTGACGTTCCTTGAATATCAACGACTACGTAGGTCTCAGGACCGGTCGTCTCAATGTTGGAAACGACACCGCCAAGGCGATGTCCGCAACGAGATGGCGCATCTTTTATCCAATGAAGGTCCTGAGGACGGATGCCCACTTCAACTTCGCGCTCTTCCAGAGCCAATGGTTGCGCCAGCCGCCCGGCGTCAAAAGCGATAGAACCACCCGCGAAACCAAGTTTTACCGCCGTGGCCCGTCCTGACAACGAACCGGGAAGAATGTTCATCTTCGGCGACCCCACAAAGCATGCGACAAACTTGTTGGTGGGATTCTGGTAAAGTTGTCTTGGCGTATCGATTTGAAGGATGCTTCCATCCTTGAAGACCGCGATGCGGTCTCCCATGGTCATAGCCTCGACCTGATCATGTGTAACGTAGACCGTTGTTACGGCAAGCCGTCTCTGGAGCTCCATGATTTCACTGCGCATGGTCGTGCGCAGGGCCGCATCCAGATTTGAAAGGGGTTCGTCGAGCAAGAAAATTTTGGGCTGGCGGATCATCATCCGGCCAAGTGCTATCCGTTGCCGCTGACCGCCTGAAAGCTCGCTTGGCCTGCGATGGAGCAGTTTTCCAAGATCAAGCATCTCGGCAACCTGATGTACGCGCTCGCTGATAAGCGATTTTTGCATTCCCCGGACTTCAGGGCCAAAAGCCAGATTCTTGTAGACGGACATATGTGGAAAGAGAGCGTAGCTCTGAAAGACCATTGAGATGTCGCGTTCACCTGGAGGCGCCAGCGTCACATCCTTATCGCCGATCCAAACTTTCCCATAAGATGGCGTCTCCAGACCCGCAAGCATTCGAAGCGTCGTGGTCTTGCCGCAACCGGAGGGACCGACAAAGACGACGAACTCCCCCTCCTTGATCTCAAAATTCAGGTCGCGGATCGCAACATGGTCTCCGAATAATTTCGATACATGCTCGAAGCGAACGTTAGGCATATCAGGCCTCACATGGGCAATAACACGGCCGCTCACGCCGTTTCGGATGAAAAGAATGGCCAGGCCCGCAGAACGGCGGCAGCGAGCCCGCTATTTTAAAGAGAGTTGTTGTTTCAATTGCAAAAGTCATGTGAGCCTCATGAATTGCCTATTGGATACCATATTCAATATAAGATCTCCCTTGTTTGCAAATAAAAACGTACCCTGCCCCCTGAACCCCCGGAGCCGTGAGGCCGTCAGGCCACACAGAAAACAGCCATGAGCATCCTTCGCGGGATGGGCGCGAGATGGGCTATGGTCAGGTCTATGAAGTGGAACGCAGGGCTGGGTATGCCAAGAATCCATTTATCAGGCTGGGAAGAACGAGCCCACCAACACTGTCAATACCTGGACTTCCTGAATGACTGCCGCGCCCTGAGGCTGGCGACGCTGAATATCAGCGTTCAATCACGCGCCCGGCAGGGCGCCCATATGGAGGCAGAACAAATCCTCCCATAGATTCTATAATAAATTAATTACCCGGCTGTTTTTTGGACTTTACCTTGGACGGCGCTGGGCTTTCAGACGGCCGAGCACATCCTGATAGGCCCCGTTGATATGGGCAACAATCTGCTCCTGGGCAACATCGGCCTTTTTTGTCGAATATGCGTGGAACAGCATGCGATGGTCCTCCATCGCTCGGGCCCTTGCCTCGGGCGAATTGATTTGCAGCCAGAGGTAATGATCTGTCGCCGTATAGAGTGAACGCAGGATGCCGAGCAGTCGGGGACGCTTGGCAGGTTCACACATGGCAACATGGAAAGCCCAGTTAAGCTTGCTCAAAGTGCCCGGATCGCTGTCTGCTTCCACAGCCTTTTCATACTCAATAAGCGAAGTACGCACTTTTGATATGTCGTCCGGAGTCGCCGCCTGAATCGCCTGCTTCATGATGGCCGGCTCGATCATCAGGCGGGCCTCGAAGAGGTCCGCAGCGCCCTCCTCCGTGAGAGAAACGACCGTTGCACCCTTGTGGGTGTGGATAACGACCAACCCCTCGGATTCAAGCTGCAAAAGCGCCTCACGGACCGGAATCCGGCTGACACCCAGTTCGCTTCCCACAGCTTCCTGCCTGATTTGTTCGCCGCCGACATACTCGCCGCTGATAATACGCCGCCGAAGTTCGTCCGTGACAGAGGAGGTCACAGTCTGCCGCTTGATCACGAGAGGCTTTTTATCCGTCATATTTTATTTCTCGGCTACTATCGTCCAGCGGCTACGCGCCTTGCGGATACCATAGAAAATATGCGGTATCCAAAGCAATAGATAGGCCCGTTCGCTCCAGACGCCAGCGGGCAGCTCCTCCCCTTGAACCTTTAAAACTTGCTCACTGGACCAGGCCAGCGTTCTCCCTAGACGATCGCATGCAAGTGTTGTATCCGATATCCAATCTAAGATGCACTCCTCCCCCTATTGCTTTGCAACCAATCTGGGCCGCAGGCAAATCGAGGCATGGAATGCAACCAAACGAACCCGTCTTAAAGATATTTCCGGGAGTGGATCATGTTCCTAGACCGCGCCATTACAGTTGTGGGTGCCCATGCAGAAGGGGAGGTCGGCCGTGTCATCACGGGGGGCGTTCTCCCGCCACGCGGGGCTTCGATGTTCGAACGGATGGCAAATCTGGAACGTGATAGCGCCTGGCTCAGGAACATGCTGCTTTTCGACCCGCGCGGCAGTGTCAACGCAGCTGTGAATTTGATTACCCCGCCGACGAGGGATGATGCCGATATCGGCATGATTGTCATGGAGTCCGACTATTTCGTTCCCATGTCCGGCTCGAACTTGATCTGCACGGTAACTGTCGCACTGGAAACCGGCGTTATTCCAATGCGCGGCGCGGAAACCATAGTCCGAGTCGATACCCCCGCCGGTCTTGTCGAGGTGGTTGCCGATTGTACTGACGGCCGGTGCCGGCGCATTACCTTCCGTAACATCCCCTCCTTCGTCATGCACCGCGACAGCATGATTGAGGTCCCCGGCATTGGTTCATTGCGTGTCGATGTCGCATATGGCGGAATGATCTATTGCATCGTCAATGCGACCGATGTCGGCGTGGCGCTTGCCCGTGATGAAGCCCGTGATCTGGTAGAGCTTGGCGAGCGAATCAAAGCCGCTGCGGCAGAGCAACTCCCCTCTGTTCATCCGGAAAACCCCTCCATTCACACCATAAATCAAACGGAGATCGCCGGCCCCCTTGAAGTGATCGATGGTGTTAAGACTTCAAAAAATGCGGTCGTCGTCTCGCCAGGCCGGCTTGATCGCTGCCCATGCGGGACGGGAACCTCTGCGCGTATGGCGCTGTTGCATGCGCGGGGCGAACTCGCAGTTGGAGAGCGCTTTCGACACCTTTCAATTCTCGACACCGCTTTCGAATGTCGTATCGCGGAGACTGCGAAAGCGGGAAATGTGCCCGCCATCGTACCGGAGATATCTGGCCGGGCCTGGCTCACGGGCATTAGCTACTATGGTGTTGATCCTGAGGATCCCTTCCCGGAGGGATACCGTCTTTCTGACACCTGGTTTCGGTAAGCCAAGCTCGACCAAAATTTCCCATCAAGAGGAAGCAAGGCGCCTGACAATATCAAAATGGCCCTCGCCCTTATCAACAGCCGCGCCCAAATAATTAACATAATCAACGGACGCGGCCGTTTTGTGGTTCTCAAGGGAGTGCCAATGTCTGCGACAGCCTCGAATGACGCGACCTCCCTGGCCAGGACCATTGCCATCACCGCCGGTTAACCGGCGGATTTCCTTACCTGACGCAACACTATTTTCTGCACAAGGCACCGCATCCTTTCCGGATGCGACAACCAACCTTGCAGAACTCGTCAGGAAAAATGGTTTCTGAGTAGACTTGCATTTTCGCATATTGTAGATTGGATGCATTAGCCAATATGGCTGTTGCGAAATTTGAAAGGTCCGCAAATGATCCGTTGGAAGGGGGTATTCCCCGCGGTAACCACCAAACTGAACGAAAACGGCGCGATTGATCTTCGTGCGACGCAGACAAGTATCGACCGGCTGATCGAGAATGGCGTATCAGGAATTATCGTTCTTCCCATGCTTGGCGAGAACGCCTCCCTGCAGCCCCATGAAAGGGAATCCGTCATCCGTGCAGCCAAGGAAGCCGTAGGGGGCCGCGTCCCTCTTCTGAGCGGGCTCGCCGACATAACGACCGAAGGCGCTGCTGCATCGGCCCGCGCATATCAAGGTTTTGGCGCGGAAGGTCTCATGGTTTTCCCCAGCCTCGGTTACAAGACGGACCCCCGGGAAACCGGCGAATGGTACAAGGCGATCGCCAAGGCAAGCGATCTGCCAATCATGATTTACAACAATCCCATCGCATATGGCGTCGACGTTACCCCCGACATCCTTCAGACCCTTGCCGAGTGCCCCACCATCGTTGCGGTGAAGGAAGAAACCGGCGACGTGCGCCGGGTAACGGACATGTATATTGCTCTTGGGGACCGGTTCTCGATCTTCTGCGGTGTCGATGACCAGATCGTGGAGAGCATGTCGCTCGGCGCTGTTGGCTGGGTTTCCGGCATGACCAATGCCTGGCCCAAAGAGTGCGTACACATATTCAATCTGTGTGCCGCCGGTAATTTTGCCAAGGCTCGCGAGCTTTACAGGATCATGACTCCGGCCTTCCATCTCGATACGCATGTGAAGCTCGTGCAGTATATCAAGATGGCAGAGCATCTCGTTTATGGCGAGCCGGAATGGACGCGCGCCCCGCGCCTGCCGCTGGTTGGCGAGGAGCGTGAGCGCGTCATTTCAACCATCGAGCGCACGATCGAGGAATTGAAAGAAGTGTCCCTCGGGGCCGCTGCCTGACCGGCAGCCTTCAGTATCACCCAGTGAGGCGCGGTCAGCGCGCCTCTATCATTTTTGTAGGCCCTCTGACATATGAGGCCGCCCAAAACGGTTATCCCGGCCCGTCCCCAAACCAATATGTTCCCAAACGAATATCAGGAGGGGCGGACCGGCCGAGACCGGAAATTGGTGAAAGATCAAAATGGCATCGGGATACCCTGTTACAAACCTCTACATTGCCGGCCACTGGCGCGAGGCTGAAGATCACGCATCTCTGGGCGTTGTAAACCCGGCGACTGGTGAAGAGATAGGCCGTCTTGCCAAGGCGGGTCCCGTCGATCTCGACGAGGCACTGGAGGCCGCAGCAAAAGGGTTTGCAATCTGGCGTGCCGTCTCCGCTTTCGAACGCTCCGGGCTGTTGCGCAAGGCAGCCCAGATCTTGCGTGAGCGCGCCGAAGACATTGCGCGCATCATGACCATGGAACAGGGCAAGCCGTTGGCCGAGTCCCGCATGGAGACTCTGGCCGCGGCCGATACCATCGACTGGTTCGCCGAGGAAGCGCGCCGCACATATGGTCGCGTGATCCCGGCACGCGCCAGCTCTGTCTCGCAGCTGGTGATCCGTGAGCCCGTGGGGCCAGTTGCCGCTTTCTCGCCCTGGAACTTTCCGATCAATCAGGCGGTGCGCAAAATCTCCGCTGCACTTGCAACCGGCTGCTCAATTATTCTGAAGGGGCCTGAGGAAACGCCGGCCTCCTGTGCCGCTCTGGTCAAGGCCTTTGCCGATGCTGGCCTTCCTGCAGGGGTCCTCAACCTTGTCTTTGGCGTTCCCTCCGAGATTTCCTCCTATCTCATTCCCCATCCGGTCATCCGCAAAATCACCTTTACCGGCTCGACTCCCGTCGGCAAGCAACTGGCCGCTCTGGCCGGCCTGCACATGAAGCGGGCAACCATGGAACTGGGCGGCCATGCTGCCGTGCTTGTGTTCGAGGACGCGGATATCGAGATGGCGGCGAAACTGGCGGCCATGGCGAAATTTCGCAATGCGGGTCAGGTTTGCGTCTCCCCCACGCGTTTTCTGGTGCAGGAATCCGTGGTCGGAGATTTTACCAGCCACTTTCTTCGGTTTGCTGAAGCGATCAAGGTCGGCGACGGCCTTGAAGCTGACACCTCCATGGGACCGCTTGCCAATGCGCGCCGGGTCGACGCGATGGAACGGCTCACCGCCGATGCCGTCGCCAAGGGCGCCAAGCTCCGGCTAGGGGGCAAGCGCCACGGCAACAAAGGCAACTTCTTTCTTCCGACCGTTCTGACAGGCGTGCCTCTGGACGCAGCCATGATGAATGAAGAACCGTTCGGACCGATCGCGATTATCAACAGCTTTACGGGTCTGGAGGATGCATTGGCGGAAGCCAACCGCCTGCCCTTTGGTCTTTCCGCCTATGCCTATACACGCTCGGCCAAAACGGCCCAGGCGGTTACGGCCGGAATCGAGACCGGCATGCTCTCCATCAACCATCACGGACTGGCTTTGCCCGAAACGCCATTCGGCGGCGTCAAGGATTCAGGCTATGGCTCTGAAGGCGGCAGCGAAGCACTGGAAGCATATCTGAACACCAAGTTTGTTACCCACGCGCATATATAACGTGCACCGGCTTGCCGGAGCCTGCCGCCTGTAAAATGGCATCGGGTTCCGGCATCCGTGGTTCCATGGACGCCGCTCCTTCAGCCGTTCATGTCATGAAGGGCCCGGAAGGCCTTGTAGAGATTGCGCGGATCAAGCTGCCCCTTGAACACGGCTGGCGGCTTTCGATCGAGACCAAGCAGTTCGTAGACTGCCGTCATCGCTGATCGGACCGAATATTCAACAGTGAAGACGACGTCGTCCGGCTGTTCGCAGAACTGGCCGGTGACAGCGAAATTGGCATATCCCTCAGGATGTACACGGGGACGGTCGCCCTTCTTGCGCGCCAGAAACTGGCTCGTGATGAACGGCATCATGCAGGGCAAACAGATGGCCCCGGCCATGATCGTTTCAGCGCGGGCGGACGCGCCCAGATGCCCCAGCAACTCAGTCATGATCTCACGACCATTACAGGCCGCCATCGATTTGCCTACATGGTCGCCCGGCTTGTCGATCGACAAGGCATAACCCCACAGCACTTGAACATCGTCGGGCTGGTCGATGAAATGCGGCTGGTGCGGCAGCACGATCGACATCAGCCATGCAGAACCGACAAAAGTGATCAGGCCACCCTCGCCGGGAACATTGCCAGTGAAGTCGCGGATCAGGTCAAACAGTTCTGTGTTCTTTAAAGTGGTGGTGAACGACATCCATTTGGACTCGTCGACATGATCCGTGAAGTTAACCGGATTGCCCAGCTCAGGCCGGCCTCTGGCGATAGTTTCCCACAAGGTCCAGGCGCCGCCTGTACGCTTGCCGTTCAAAGCCGGAGCAGCATCCATCGTTCCATTCGAGGACGCTTCGGTCATTGACCCCAGCGTGGCGATGACCAGATCCTCCGGCCCCACAGCAATCTGCCCAGCGCGCCCCGAACGCTCATAGAGGATCGCCTCGACAAATCTGAGGCTATCGCGTTCGACAAAAGTGATATCCGTTACCTTCGTGGCAAGCTCAAACCGGACTCCACGTTCGACCAGCCATTTATGCAGGGGCAGCACCAGCGAGTCATACTGGTTATAATAGGTTCGCATGATCCCGCGCAGTTCGTTGAAGCCCGCGACCATATGAGTGAACCGCACAAAATAGCGCTTGAGCTCAACCACGCTGTGCCAGGGCTGGAAGGCGAAAGTGGTGCACCACATGAACCAGAAATTCGTCTCGAAGAACGCCTCGTCAAAATGATCCCTGATCCGGCTGTTGCCCAGAAACGCTTCAGGCTCGACCATCAACTTTTCGATGGTCAGGATATGTTTCTCGGAAAGACCAAACTTCGGCGCATCAATTTTATGACCGTTGCGCACCAGTCTCGACTTTGAGCCCGTCTTGATGACCTCGTTCCACTGCATGATCTCCTGTGTGACAGTCTGCCTGCCATCAAGCGTCGGAATCGAGTCGTAGAGATCGAAGGTGCAGAGATATTTTCTCTCGATCATCCGCCCACCTCGGACAATATAACCGTGCTCAGCGTCACCTGCGCCGTCAAGCGCACCCCCCAACCGTTCAAGCTCTTCATAGATGGTGATATTCTTGCCCAGCAGATCGCCGTCGCGAATCAGAATGGCCGCGGCAGCCAGCGAGGCTATGCCACCGCCCACAAGATGGGCCTTGGTCTCTGTGTGATCAGGTTTTGACATGGCAGGCGCCTCCTTGATTTCAGGAACGGCTTGTCAGACAAGCTATGCCCTTTCCCCTCTCGTGTCCATGACACGCGCGGCCACATGAGGCGGCTCTCGCACTCAGATATATGCAGATCAACAAATGATCGGCATTCCTGCGCGAGTTTGATTGCAATCAAGCCGTAGCGGCGCATTAATGTCATGATGCAGGTCCGCCAGCAGCGAGCGAAGGAACCGTCGACATAATGCAGGAGGACATTTTGGCTCTGGCTTTTGAAGGCCGGCATGATGTTATGAAGGCCATGGTGCTCCATGCCGCCGGAGAACGGTTGACTCTTGAAGAGCGGCCAATCCCCGTTCCGGGGCCAAATGAAATCCGTGTGCGCATTGAAGCCTGCGCCGTCTGCCGGACCGATCTGCACGTCGTCGATGGTGAACTGCCAGACGAGGCGTTTCCGATCATTCCCGGCCATGAGATAGTCGGTATCGTCGAAGCGCTGGGTGCGGGAGAAACCAGACACATTGTCGGCTCAAGGGTTGGCATTCCATGGCTTGGGCATACCTGCGGCGTCTGTCCCTATTGCACTTCGCATCATGAGAATCTTTGCGACAATCCGCTGTTCACGGGCTACACGCGTGATGGCGGGTTCGCAACTCATGTGGTTGCCGATGCGGCGTTCGCCTTCTCGCTCGCCGGGTTTGACGACCCCGTTGCAGCAGCGCCCCTGATGTGCGCAGGCCTGATCGGCTGGCGTTCGCTCAAGCTGGCGGGAGATGGCCACAAGATCGGTCTCTATGGCTATGGCGCGGCAGCTCATATTCTGGCGCAGGTCTGCCGCTGGCAAGGCCGGGAGATCTATGCTTTCACGCGCATCGGCGACTCTGCCGCACAGGAGCTTGCCCGCGCCCTCGGCGCGAAATGGGCCGGAAATTCCGATGAGGCCCCACCTGAACGCCTCGATGCCGCGATCATCTTTGCGCCCGTGGGCAATCTCGTACCGGCGGCTCTGCGCGCCGTGCGCAAGGGCGGCCGCGTCGTCTGCGGTGGAATCCATATGAGCGATATTCCACAATTTCCCTACAGCATTCTGTGGGAGGAGCGACAGATCCTTTCCGTCGCCAATCTCACCCGTGAGGATGCCGTCGAATTTCTGGAACTCGCCCCCAGGGCTGGCGTGAAAACGACGACAAATATCTATCCGCTCGCTCAGGCGAATGAGGCGCTCGCCGATCTGCGTGCTGGGCGCTTTCAGGGCGCAGCGGTTCTGGTGCCCTAAGGGCCATCGCTGGCACCGACGGCACCTGTTCCGGATGAACCGTTAACCCTGAAAGTCGAGCACGATACGCCCTTGAATATCGCCCTTGTGCATGCGGTCAAAAACATCGTTGATATTCTCGAGTGAATCCGTCGCGATGGTCGCCTTGACCTTGCCCTCGTCCGCAAAATTCAGAGCTTCCTGCAGGTCAAGGCGCGTTCCAACAATCGAGCCCCGCACGGTCACGCCGTTGAGCACCGTGTCGAAGATCGACAGAGGGAAATCACCCGGCGGCAGACCGTTGAGAGAAACCGTTCCGCCACGGCCAACCATGCCCAGCGCCTGTTCAAAGGCCTTGGGCGAGACAGCAGTAACGAGAACACCCTGTGCGCCGCCCACTTCTTTCTTCACAAATGCGATCGGATCAGCCTTGCGGGCATTCACGGTGAGCGCAGCACCGAGCTGTCTGGCGAGATCAAGCTTGGAATCATCGATATCGACGGCGATCACGTTGAGGCCCATGGCCTTGGCGTACTGGACAGCCAGATGACCAAGGCCGCCTATTCCTGAAATAACCACCCAGTCATCAGGTTTGGTGTCCGTTACCTTGAGCCCCTTATAGACGGTTACGCCAGCGCAAAGGATCGGCGCGATGTCGACAAAATTCACCTTGTCAGGAAGGTGTCCGACATAATTGGGATCGGCGACGACATATTCCGCAAAGCTGCCATTCACCGAATAGCCCGTATTCTCCTGACTGTAGCAAAGCGTTTCCCAGCCACCAAGGCAATGCTTGCAATGGCCGCAGGCAGTGTAGAGCCAGGGCACGCCGACGCGATCACCTTCCTTGACGTGCCGCACGCCCGTGCCGACGCCGACAACATGTCCGACACCCTCATGACCCGGAATGAAGGGAGGCTTTGGCCTGACTGGCCAGTCGCCATCAACGGCATGGAGATCTGTATGGCAAACACCCGTCGCCGCGATCTTGACGAGAATCTGCCCTGGACCAACCTCCGGTATCGGAACCTCTTCGATTATCAGCGGTTTTCCGAATTCGCGCACGACCGCTGCCTTCATGGTTTTCGCCATTGAAACCCCCTGAGATTGAAGAATCTGTCCTGGAGAATTATCCGCCCCATGAGCGGTTATTTTCAGCGATAAACGATGCCGCCATCAGTCAGGATGGCCTGTCCCGTGATGTAGTCGGAATCTGGGCTGGCGAGGAAGGATATCAGCGCGGCAACATCATCCGGCGTCTGGGCACGGCCCAGAGCGATTCCGTCTACATATTTCTTGTAGGTCTCGCCCTTCGGGGCTCCTGTGAGCTCAGAAAACTGCTCGTCGATCTCTACCCACATATCCGTGCCGACAATGCCAGGGCAATAGGCGTTCACTGTAATGCCTGCACTGGCATATTCCTTGGCAGCGGCTTGTGTCAGGGCGCGCACCGCAAATTTGGTCGCAGAATAAATGCCGAGCATCGCGAAGCCGTCATGCCCCGCGATCGAAGATGCATTGATAATCTTGCCCTTCTGACCACGTTTCGTGAACTTTGCCCCAGCAGCCTGAATACCCCACAAGACGCCGTCTACATTTATCTTGAAAATGCGATCCAGATCCTCAGGCAAGACGGCTGACAGCGGCTTGACCTGCGCGATACCCGCGTTGTTAACCATCACATCGAAGCCGCCAAGCGCCTTTTCGGCGTGGTCCACTGCGGCATAAACCTCATCGCGTTGACTGACATCCGCGGTAAACGTCGTTGCCTTGCGACCGAGCGCCTCGATCTCCTTCGCGACGAGAGCAATCTTGTCTGTCTTGACATCTACAAGAACGACATCAGCTCCATCCCTGGCAAGCCGCAGCGCTATGCCGCGTCCGATACCCTGCCCTGCACCTGTAACGAGCACAACCTTACCGTCGATCGACATATCAGCACTCCGGTTGGTTTGTTGGGCCAGATCGCTGCCCGGTCTGTCTCGAAACCGGGCAGCGGAAAGTTATTCTCAGAACGGAGCGTCGATATCGACGACGTCGATGAGCTTATGGTTGACGAACTCCTTGATGCCAAGACCGAGCAGTTCGCGGCCATAGCCGGAGCGCCGGACTCCACCGAAGGGCAAGTCCGCCTTGACCATGGTCGGATGGTTGACAAACACCATGCCGGTCGAGATTTTCTTCGCTACTTCCAAGCCATGCTCAGGATTGGAGGTGAAAACAGAGCCGCCAAGTCCGAACGGGGAATCATTGGCGATGCGCACGGCATCTGCCTCGTCCTTGGCTCTGAACAACATGGAGACGGGCCCGAAGAACTCCCAGTAGCGGGCGGGGTTGTCCTCGCCAACATCAGTCAGGATCGTCGGCTGGACAAAAGCGCCCTGATTGGGAACGCTTGGACCAACTTCCTGTGCCTTGGCACCAAGAGCCACAGCCTTTCGAATCTTCTCCTTGACCTCCTCGGCCGCCGTCAACGAGGAGAGGGGGGCAAGCGTCGTCGCCGGATCCAGAGGATCGCCCGCCTTCAGGGCAGCAACGCCTTTGGTGTAGCTTTCAAGAAATTTATCATAGACCTCATCGACGATGATCATGCGCTTTGAGGAAACACAGACCTGACCGCCATTCCAGTGGCGCCCGAAGACAGCCCAGTCGACGGTCTTTTTCATGTCAGCATCGGCCAGCACAACAAAGGCGTCGGCGCCTCCGAGTTCCATTGTCGACTTCTTCAGCGCCTTGCCTGCCTGGGACGCAACAATTGATCCAGCATCTTCCGAGCCGGTCAGGGCCACACCATGTACACGCGGATCATTGATGATCAGCTCAATCTGGGAACGGGTGGCATAGAGGTTCCTGAAGGCACCCTCCGGCAGACCGGCTTCTTTCATCAACGCCTCGAAAGCAGCGGCACTCTGCGGCACATTGGAGGCGTGCTTGAGCAGCATGGTGTTGCCGGCGGAAAGCTGGGGCGCAATGATGCGGGCTATCTGGTAATATGGAAAATTCCACGGCTCGATGCAGAGAAGCACCCCGAGCGGCTCATGTACGAGAATTGCCTTGCCCTCGGCAGACTGTGCAACCGGCAACGCCTCAGGGGCGAGGAGCTTCTTGGTGTTGGTGACGTAGTACTCGAAAATAAGCGCAGACAATTCGACTTCCGCCTTCGCTTCAGAGAGCAGCTTGCCCATCTCCAGCGTCAGGATATTGGCATAGGCGTCTGAATTCTTGCGCAGTATATCAGCCGCCTTCTGCATCACCTTGGCGCGCTCTTCGAACGAGATTTCCCGCCATGACAGAAATGCATTATGCGCATCTTCGATCGCCTGCTTCACCTCCACATCCGTTGCATCAGCGAAGGTCTTCACTACTTTCCCCGTATAGGGGTTCGTCGTTGCATAGGCCATGACAGCCTCCTTTATCTGTTACAGTCGACATTGATCAGCAAAGTTGGAATCCCTGTAGCATCTGCATGAGCACGGCCAGGGCGTCGCCACGGACCATGCTGCGACTCTCAACCTGGAAGAGCAAGTTTTCGCCACTGGAATAGCCCTTGCCTATCCACATACGAACACGCGCCGGGTAACCCGATCATCGTTCAGCATTGGCATGTCTGGACTGGGGAGGATTTGCGATGCTCACCAGCAGAGTGACCAGATCATTTATCCTGACAAGAAGGCTATCACCGGTTGGGCGGAAGATATCGTTTTGTCTTCCGCGACAAAAAGTAACGTCGGCATCGGTAAACACTAGGCTCATGTCACGCCATACGACAGTGCTACCTGCTACGCGCCACTACGTCGGTCATTTGCCGCTTGAATAGTGAAGCTGCTCAGATGCCGGCACCAATGTACCGGCATCAAGGAGCGCAAAGAGCTCTGCCTTGTCCATCGTCATCATGGCAGGGGAATCCTCCGTCAGGAATACGACCGTGTAGCCCGGTGACGAGCTGGTTGCCGGGCTCTGTATCACCGCCATTGCTAGGCGCAACCTTGATCCTGGCCTCGACGGTAAAGACATAGGTCCATCCATATCGAGGAGAGCCAGATCATCAGAGGAACCCGCTCCAGCCAGATTTATCCCCGGGGGAAAACAGTTGCTTAGGAGACGGCCCCAATCCCTTCCAAATCAGTCTTACCGGTTTTCGACAAAATGGTTAGATTGATATTGAAAGCTATTATCAAATAACATACTGGCAAATGGCGCCTTCGCACTGAGGCGTTTCCAGATATCAAGGGCAGAGCCTGGTAGAGTCGATGAGCGTCCAGACAATAGACATTGCCGGTTTGTATATAGCGGAACAAGGTCGGTTAAAGCGGCTCGTCAGGCGCCTCGTGGAGAACAGGTCCACTGCGGATGATCTGGTACAGCAGGCATTCGAGAAGCTGCTGAGGACGGTAGAGTATGGCAACCCTGAGAATTGTCCCGCCTATCTGACCAGCACGGTGCGAAACCTTGCCCTCAACCATATCTATGGTGTTGAAGGGAAGGTTCGAAATCGCGGCCTTGAACTGAATATATTCGGCGAGCTCACAGACGAATTAAGACTTCTCGGAGGCGCCACGTTTATGGATGGCGTTCAGACCAAGACCCTCAATGGTTTAACAGACGGGAAAAAGGCCATTGGCATTCCCGACACACAGATCAACCTTGGTGCGGAATGGGATACTCCATTCATCACAGGCCTGACCCTGACAGGGCGCGCCATATATACAGACTCTCAATACGCCAGCATTGATAACACGCAAAGCATACCGGACTGGACACGCTTCGACCTTGGTGCGCGCTACACATTCAACTGGCAAAATGGAAAGCCGCTCACAATTCGCGCCAGCATTGAGAATGTCTTCGACAAAAGCTACTGGGCAGCGGCCTCAACCAACTTCGGGCTCGCACGTGGCGCGCCACGCACATTCCTTGTATCCACGACTCTGGACTTCTGAGGCAGACATCTGAATATTGCCCTCGACCAGACTCTTCTCATCAAAGAGTCAGCAGGTACGGCCCAAAATCCCGGTAATCAGGTTCAGACCTGATTACCCTCCTCGGCAAGCCATTCCTGTCCCTGTTTTCTGCTCCACCTTCAGGTGCGGGGATTATCGAAAGGGCGCATGATTCTGCCGCAGAAAAAGATTGCGAGCGGCAATCGAGATGCAGGTTTCGTATACTCTGAGTCGAAACTGAATCGAACACAGCCATATATGCCGATATGAACAGAATAAAACATGGAGAAGGCAAGATAAAGGCCTCGCGCGTCAAGCCTGGCGCAGCACCACAACCCCGGCAGGATTCTCCGTCTCCGCCTCAGCCCCGAACAATCTTCCTCAAGCGTACGGACAGGATCGTCACGACAACGCAAGGCATTCCCGATCATCTTACGACACGCTGGATTTGCTTTACCGCTGGCGCCATAGGCACGGCTATTGGCGGCGAATTATTGATCGCCCTTTTTTCTCAACCCCTGCCGAATGATGCTGGGCCTGCTGCTGGCGTCCTTCTGGGATTTCTTGCATTCGCCATGACCGCTATGTCAGTTCTGCTGATACGTGAGGGATTCCGGACAGGCGCCTGGTTTACAGTGGGATCAGCGGGCATCCATTATGGCAACGGACGACTCGACCCACAGAAAAACATGGGGACGCAGATTGAATGGCAAGAGATCGTCAGAAACCCGGAAACATCATGTGACATCACAATCCGGCATGAAGGCACCTACGGAAATCTGAAAGTACCCGGGATAAAATTCTGGCGTTGCACCCAACAGGGAAAGCTGGTCGAGCGCACGATACCGTTATGGCTGACGGAAAATATGTTGAAATGCTTTCGCTTTGGTAATGCGCAGGAAGTACGCATTGCCTTGCTGCAAGGGCTGGCGGGATGCCCCGGGCTTCGCTTTCATCCTGATGTGTTTGTTGAAGCAGGGGTTGATCCGCAAACATGGAAATCGATGCGCAGGCCTGAGATTGTTGACTGGAGCATTCTCATGTTTGCATTAGCAATCTGGTTTGCTTTTGCGCTCACCATGCTGGACACACTTCCCTTCATTGCCCTGTTCGCAAGCTTTCTTGCCATTCTCGGAATAGCTGTTTTGATCTCGACCAGGTTTCATCGGGTGGCCTATCCCGGTTTCACGGACTCTATATGCTTTTGTCCGGAGCATGAGCCTGAAATGACAGAGGATCATCCGGTTCAACCTGAACAGAAGAGCGAGGGGCAATATTGAGAGATCTGATGGAAACCTTGGCCGACACCGGCATGAACCTCATTCAGAATATATATTTTATGCTTGCCTGCGGTCTGGGGATGGGGGTGGGTGTTGTCATACAAATCCTGCCCTACAGGCCTTTATCGATTCTCGCCAGGATCAGAAACGTCCTTGCCGTGACAATGGGCATGGTGATCGTGCTGACGATAGCTTTCTGTCTGCTGCTTGCCTTGCTCGCCAGCCTCTATGACAAATATTATTTTTTCGGCGTGCCGATCACCTTCAACTATATGGCAAATTCCCTGCTGCTGTCTCTCACCGGTTTGCTGCTGAACAGATTCTGGGGCCGGAAACGCCGCCAGCAACTTGCAATCAAAGAGCTGGGCAGCAGCGGCCCAGTTGATTAGGAACACCCCCCACCTTCAGACGTGTTTCGTCTCTGCCTCTGAGCGGTGGCGGATGACATTGAGCACAGTTCCATGGAAGTCATTCAGGAAAATGTGCCCCCACCAGTCACAATAGGCATTGATGGGCGTGTTGATGACATACCGGGTTGTCAGGGTCAGTCGGGTTTTGCCATCGGGCAAAGGCTCAAGATGATAATCACCACCGACGAGCTTCAGATAGGAACTTTCAACCTTGATATGGCCTTCGACCGCTTTTGGAATGGAGTCCGGTCCGAAGTGGAAACTCCACGACAGATACCTATCTGACTGCCCCCCCTGTAACGATCTCCTCAAATGTCACACCGCGCGTCCACCGCAGATGCCGGATAGCGCCAACGCCTTGCCCCTCCAGTCCGCATCGACCAGCTTTGGCACGCCGACGATATTATGACTGAAAGTCCACTTCAGCTCTTGCGGAGCGATATCTGGAATCTGAACGGTATTTTTCCAGACCGTTTGCACCGGCGCATTGATGGTGATGACGGTCTGAACCTGGCTTTCATCTGTTGGCGCCGGAATCAGCGGCTCAGCAGGCAGTCCTGCAAGCGGAAGAATGACAAGACAGGATATTATGGATCTGGACCTAAACTTGCGTAGTGAGAGGCTCGATATGAACGCCCCCAAAGCTGATCCGGCATAAAAAAACGGCGCAGCCATCGCAATGCATATGCCACCCTCTTTCAGAATCACAATGGACAGCACGATAAAAAGCGTAATGCAGATCCAGCCGATCTTGATCTGCCGCCAAAGGCTGCCTTCGCCGCGCGGATCGGCCAGAATAGTGACGACACTGGTGATCGCGATGGGAAAAAAGACGAGCCCTCCCACAAAGGGAAGGCTCGATCCATTGGGCCGCTCATCGGGAAACCAAACCACGAAGTAAAGAATTACCCCGTAGATGAGCGCGGCTGGAATTGCGAAAATCAGGCGTTCGGCAAGGGATGGCCGGTTGGCTGACTCCGGAGTTTCAGACAAGGACGACACCTCTCCCGCATCGTTTACTGAAAACAGCAGACATTCATCATCTTACGGACAAAAGCCAGCATCATCATGGCAGCCTGCCCCACACAGACCGCACCTCAGCACATTTGTCTCATAACATCCAGAAATGGGGAAGGCGCCATCACACACGCGCCAGCAGGTTGCGCCCTGATTTCCTTCTAATACTGTTTACGAGCTTGTGATCTTCGGGAACGACAAAAAGCCCACCATCTATAATGATGGTGGGCTTTTTATTGGTTGCGGGGACA